>JAHEDC010000464.1 GCA_024641425.1 Verrucomicrobiales bacterium
TGATCCAGAGGGCGGGTTTCGCCCAGCAGGCCCAGTCGGCGGCGGACGTCTCTTTCGGCTCGGTGCGCAAGGTGAGAGCGACCGTCTTTCCGGCGAAACGGGTGAGGTCGATCGATTCCGGCAGCCATTCCTGGGTCGCGTAGTCGCGGCGTAAGACTTCCTCGCCGTTTGCGAGAACGGTGAAGACGCAGCCGTCCGATTTCGCCTCGACGAAGCCCGCGCCATCCTTGAACCCTATCGAGGTGCGGAGCGCGATGCCGGTGATGGCTTGTCCGAGCGCAGGCATGTCGAAGGGCGGAAACCTGATTTCACTCGGCGCTTGGTCGGGGGGGGCGGCGTGGAGGAAGAGGCCGTCGAGTTTCCGTCCGCCCACCGCAATGGATCCGGTCCGCGCCGTCGGTGATGCGGGTTTTTCCGCACGCCGGAAATGTTCGATGAGGTCGATCCAGCGGTAGCCGTGTTCCGGTGCGATCCAGTCCTTCGGCAACGGACGCTGTGGGCGCACCCAGTGGGCGTTCGCGGGAACCGGGTTCGCATCGGCTCCGAGCATGGGCAGATGATCGGGAAGCCGCTTGAGGAGGAAATCCTTGTACTGCACTTTCATCGCGGGGCCGACGTGGACTTGCACCGCGATCACTCCATCGAGGGCTCTCCCGTAGGCATCGAGATCGATGACGTCGACCGTCTGGTGGCCGTCGATCCAGTGTCGGTGGTGATTGCCCTCGACGAGCACGCGGTAGTCGTGCCAGGTGCCGGCGGGGAAGTCCTTCACCGGCATGTTTTCGGTGACCCAAGGCTGGCCGTCGGAGTCGATGATTACCTTTTCTCCGGTCTAGGCCAGAATGCGGCGTCCGCGTTCCTCATAGAGCATGCCATTGTAGGAGGCGTTGCCCGGAACGACATCGCACTGGTAGCCGGTGACGACCCATTCGCCGAGATCGGGCCGTTCGGTGCCGCGATACTGGAGGCCGCTGTTTCCGCCGGGAGAGATGCGAACCTTTGCCCGTAGCTCGAAATTCCGCACCGTCCCGCCCTTCCAGGTGATGAAGCGATTGTATTTCAGGGAACCGTCCGTGATGCCCGTCAGCGCCTCGTCTTCAACCGACCAGTAGGGCGCGCCGCCTTCCCAGTCCTTCAGGCTTTTCCCATCAAAGATCGCTTCAAAGCCAGCGGGTGGTTCCGCCGAGGCAAGGGTGGCGGAAAGACCAGCGAGAAGGGAGAAGAAGGCAATGCATGGGCGCATCGCGGAAGCAATCACGCGTCAGGGTGCTTCGCCAGTCCTTTCCGGCGATCCGCCGCCCGGGGGCATGGTGCGTGCGATCCGGAATCCTGAAAAGGGATGCGCCTGGTACGAGGTGTGATTCCTCCACGCAGCCCGGATCTGGGGTTGGGAATGGTAGAAGGAGCCTCCGCGGTAGGTTCGCCACGCCCCTCTTCCGGCTTCATCGTGCTTCTGGCTGTCGTCGTCGGTGACAACGACCCCGGTGGCTTCGGAGACATAGTCATCGAGATAAGGTTCCTGACACCATTCGGCGATGTTTCCCAACATGTCGAAGAGTCCGTAGGGGTTCGGGCGAAGCAAGCCCGGTGGCCAGGTACGGTCTTCCGTGTTGCCACTAAACCAGACATATTCCGGCAACAGGGAAACGTCCGAACCGAAGTAGCGTGCCGTGGTCGTGCCGCCCCGGCAGGCGAATTCCCATTCCGCCTCGGTCATGAGCCGGTAACCGGTCTTGTCGAGATAGCCCTCGACCGTTCGCGCGGGCGCATCCGGGTAGAATTCGCCGTCGAAGGCATAGCATTGCTGGTCGTCGGGGATGCCTTCCTTCCTGCTGAACCACCAGCAAAAGAGCATCGCCTGTTTCAACGAGACGAGGCTCATCGCGGCGTCCCCCGTGCGCGTTATCGGGTTTTCCCACCCCGCCGGGGTTGTCGTCTTCGCCGGGATCCGCAGTTCCCGTGCGTATTCCATGAAGAGGTCGCGGACCACTTCCTTGGTCGCGACCGCGATCCTGCGCTCGATCTTGGTCGGCCTCTCGGACTCGTTGGTCGGGCGCTTTTTCGGCATCTCGAAGGCTTCCTCACGCTCCTTTTCCGATGAGCCCATTGTGAACTCGAGGGGAGAGGGCAAAATGGCCATGGTGAAATCGCCTCCCTTCGTCACATACCAGTGCCTCGTGCCCATGACCTCGCCGTTCCGATTCGCCTCGTCCAGGTGGACAAGCGTTCCGTCCAAATCCCACTTGCGGAGAAGCCACTCGGCTGATGAGCGCACTCCGGCGTCGTCATGGTGGGCATACAATTTCTCCAGTTGCGGGCGCAGCCTCGAGGCCCGCAGCGATTTCGGAAGCTGGGCGGTGTCGTATTCCCCGAGCGCGGAGAGGTTGGCGGCGATGATTCCCGGATCAAGGTCGGGTGCCAGACCGGCCTCCAAGACCCGCCAGTCGACGCCGGATGGAGCCAGATCGTGAATCAAACGGGTTCGCAGATCCGGGACCGCCTGGTGGGCGAACTGCGGCCAGACGGCTCCGGAGGATTTCATGAGGAGCAAGGCAACCCCGAGCCGCGCCCGTTCGCGAACGCTTTCCGGAAGGCTTTGGTCCGTGCTGGGGAGCGACAAAGCGCGGGCGAGAAGGGCTTCGGCCGCCTCGGGGGCTCGGCTCATGACATCGACGACAATGGAAATCTGAAGCGGGGTCGCTGATTTCGCCAATTCCACGAGTGCCTCCAGATCGTCGGAGTCGCGTTCGGACAGCAACCTTGCCGCCATAAGTCCTGCCGTGGAGTCCTTTTCCTCGCGATAGAGGGCTTGGAGCGCCGGGTCCAGGCGGTCTGCCAGGGGGTGGAAAAGGTGGAGGTCCGGAAGCCAGGCCGCGCTCGCGGCCGGTTGGGCCAGCCAGCCCACGATCTGGTCGGCGAGCCCCTCCCAACGCGGGTTATCCGGATCGGCGAAGGCGCCCATGACGGCGGCATTGAGACGGGTCGCTTCCTCCGCTTGATCCTCGCCGAGTGCGCGCCAGGCGACGGCTGCCAGCTCGGGCTTCCCCTTCTCCAGCATCCCGAGATAGGTATCGAGTTGTTCAGGTGAGGCTTCGAGCAGCCAGAGCGCGAGTGGAGCGAGCTGCTCCGGGTGACGGGAAACGAGGGCGAGGCGCGCGCGCGCGCGTTCGCGCGGCAACCGATCCGCGCTTTCGACCACGGCCTGGAGTTTCCGGTCCAGCCGCCGGGCCAGGGGTGCGATCCTCTCGACGATTGCCGGGAGGTGGTCGGTGCGGGAATCGAAGAGGGATTGGATCAGCGCCTCGGCCCGCTCCTGACGGTTTGCGGATTCCTGAACGAGCGCGACACCGGCCCCGACTGCCGCGACGCCAAGGAGGGCCACCGTCGTCAAGAGTCCGTGCTTGTTCCTGCGGGCAAACTTTCGTAGCCGGTAGGTGACGGAAGGGGCCGCCGCACTGACCGTCTCATCGCGCAGATAGCGGCTGATGTCGAGGGCGAAGGCATTGGCCGTTTCATAGCGGCGGGAACGGTCCTTCTCGATTGCCTTCATGACAATCCAGTCGAGTTCCCCGTGCACGAGTCGCGTGAGGTGCCGGGAGTCGGTTCCGTGGCTCTTGGCCACGAGGGTGCGCTCTTCTTCGGCGAGGGTCTGCAGGCGGGTGCTCGGCCGGGGCGGATCCTCCTCGCGAATGATGCGCCGCATTTCCTCGAACCCGGCGGAAGCGAGCGTTCGCGCGTCGAAGGGTGGTTTGCCGGTGAGCAGCTCGTAGAGGAGGATACCCAGCGAGTAAATGTCGCTTCGGGTGTCCACGTCCTGCCAGTTCAGTCCCGCCTGTTCCGGGCTCATGTAGGCGGGGGTGCCGATGAATTGCTCCAGGCGGGTGAAGAGCGTTTTCTCGGTCAGCTTGCCCTGGATGGCCTTGGCGATCCCGAAATCGATGACTTTCACCACGGGCTTGTCGCCATGCAGCGTGACCATGACGTTCGAAGGCTTGATGTCGCGATGGATGATGCCCTTCTGGTGGGCGTGATTGATGCCCTCGCAGACATCCCGGAAGAGGGCCAGCCGTTCACGGGATCCCAACTGCTTTTCGTCGCAGTATTGGGTAATGGGAACGCCCCGCACCAGTTCCATGACGAAGAAGGGACGCCCCATGTTCGTGCCCCCGGCGTCGAGCACTTTCGCTATGTTCGGGTGATCCATCATGGCGAGAGCCTGGCGCTCGGCCTCGAAGCGGGCGATGACCTCCCGGGTGTCCATCCCGAGTTTGATGATCTTCAAGGCGACACGGCGGGAGACGGGTTCGGTCTGCTCGGCCATCCAGACCGTGCCGAAGCCGCCCTCGCCGATTTTCTGAAGGAGCTTGTAGCGCCCGATGCAATCACCCCGACCCTCCATGACCGGTGCGGCCTGCCCGCTCTGCGTTTCGCGGATTTCCGCTTCGGAACCGCTATCGCGCAGGGAAGTGTGCGACCTCAGCCCGTTCGCAAGCGCGTTCGCCATGAAGGTGGGTCCGGCCTTCTCACCGGCGGCGAACAATGCCTCCACACGGGCCCGCAGTGCGGTGTTGTCCGCGCACATTCGGTTCAGATAGTCGACAAGTTCCTCCTCCGTGGCGTCGGCGGGGGCGTTCAGGAAGATCTCAAGGTCGGTCATGGCGTCGTTCGATGGTTTGCACCATCGCTTTCACCCTTGCGTGCGTGGTGCGCTCCGGAATCGCGCCATCAAAAACGCAGGATAGGGGAAAATCCTTCGAACGGGCAAGCCTCCAATTCCGCCGTGTCGGCGACGGTTCAAAACTGGACAGCGGTTCAGAGGGTGTAGGCGCCGAGGATCGGAGGCCAGTTTTCCTTGGGGGTGTGCTCGACGATCCAGAACCGGAGGCCGGGGTGATGGACGATGGCCACACGTTTGCGCGCGGTGTCCGCGATCTCGTAGCTGCGGCCCTCGAAATCGATCGTGTGGTCTTGGTTGACCCGGCGGGTGCCGCGCAGCGAGAGGTGGAGGTCGAGCAGGGAGGGGCACGGCACGGGGCCCATCCGGCCCGTGCCATCAAGGGTCTGCCGTTCCCAGACCTCCGCCGGCACGCTTCCGGTGGCCCGGCTCCGTGTGCCGTTGAGGCGGTCGATCTCCATGCGGAGGATCCCTTCGGCCTGCGCGCCGGTGGTGACT
>JAHEDC010000052.1 GCA_024641425.1 Verrucomicrobiales bacterium
GTGGTATACAACCGAGGGATTGATCATCACCCTCATGAGGGGAGTTCACAATCCCGGATTCACTTTTCCGTCTGCCGTATGCCGTCCTTATTGAGAGCCTTTTCCATCGCGTCCTGCATCCTACCGGTTCTTTCCCTTGGACTTTCGTCGGTTCAGGCAGGGGAACCCGCCCTCGATTTCACCGAGACGCTTTTCTGGACACCGCGTTTCGTCGGGGTCGACTTCGCGGAGATGACGGTTCTCGCGCCCGTAAAAATGCGGGGGTTCGCCGTCCGGATCGATCTTCGGGAACCTGGCATCGAGTTCGTGGTCACTCCGGACAATGGCGGGAGACCTGGAGAAACCGATGGTCTCCGGACCAGCGGATTCCTGAAGAAGATGGGGTGCCAGGTCGCGATCAACGCGAACCCATTCTCGCCCGTCCACCTCACCGAGGGCAAGCCGCAGGAAGTGATCGGGCTTCTTCTGGATAAGGGCGAGGTGATCTCGCCAGCGGAAGCGGGCCTCCCCGCCTTGCTTATCGACGGGGAAAAGAAAGTGAGCATCGCCCTCCCGCCGTTTGATCTTTCCGGGGTTCGCCACGCCGTTGGTGGCTTCGGCCTTGTGCTGAAGGACAGTGTCGTCACGGGTAGCGATGCCGTCCGCCATCCGCGAACAGCGGTAGGAGTCTCCGGCGACGGGCGGTATTTGTTTCTGTTAGTTGTTGATGGTAGGCAGCCTGAATATAGCGAAGGGGCAACGACGGGAGAAGTCGGCCAGTGGCTCCGGAATCTTGGAGCCGCTGCTGGGATTAACCTCGACGGCGGCGGCACCAGCACGTTGGTCGCAACGGACGAAAAAGGGAAAGCGACTGTCATCAATCGACCCATTCACCTCGGCATTCCCGGAAAGGAACGCCCGTCCGCCGGGCATCTAGGCGTCTTCGCGGAAGCCCTCGATCCGAAGAACGAGCGATCCCCGGATCGGTAGTTTCGCAATCGTTCACATCGATCCAGGCTCACCAGGTTCGCGGTCTCGTCGGCCAGAGGTTGTGGATCGACCGCGATGTTCCTGGCCGTAACGTAAGGGTGAGCCACACTGACGGGTTCGTGAGGGTGCCACGAAACGGCTATGTTCGACGGGCGACCTGCGCTGCCCCCAGTGCGTTCCGCGGATCACGAGCCGGTATTCGTCGGCGTGATTCTGCGGGTTCGTCGGCTTGGTTGCGTGGTCAGGCATGAACGACGGACTTGAAGCCGCCGTAGGCCATTTTCTTGCAGTCGAAGATCCCCTCGGTTTCGGCGCACATCTTCAGCATCCTCGGATCCTCCATGATCTTCTTGTTAATGGCGTCGCGGTGATTGCGGGACTCGTAGGCGACATAGGAGAAAATGACGATCTCGTCCAGCTTCGCTTTCGTGAGCTTTGGGAACGGAAGCCTCGGCTTGGGTTCCATGTCATCCCCGACACATTCGCGGTATTCGAGCGCGCCGAGTTCCTTGAAGATCTTGGACGCCTTGCGTGTGATTCTCTTGTAGGCGGTGAGTTTGTCCTTCGGAAAAGTAAGGACGAAACCGGCGGTGTAGTGGTGCATGGAGTTTCTGGTTTCGTGCTAGAGGGTGGCCGCGAGGGCGGCGAGCTGGTCGGTGGCGATGCCCCAGCCCAGGAAGAAGCCCATTTGCTCGTGCGCCTCGCGGTCGGCGGCGCTCCAATGGAGGACGCGGACACTGTATTTTGTCTGGCCTTCACCGTGATCCTCAAAAGTGAGGCGGCCGACCATGAAGGGTTTTGCCGACGGCTCCCAGGCGCGGGTAAAGGCATCGGTGAAGATGATCCGCTCGTTTGGAACGACGTCGAGATAGATTCCGGTGTTCGGCAATTCGATACCGTCGGGGCCACGCATGACCACGAGACTCGCGCCGCCCGGTTGCACATCGAGTTCCGCATGAAGGGTTTCATAGGGTGGAGGCGTGAACCACTTGGTCAGAAGCCCAGGCTCCGTCCAGCAGCGGAAGAGATTTTCCCTTGGGGCATCGAGAACGCGGCAAAAGGCGAGTTCTCGGTCGTCGGGGGACATTTCCGCGAGCACGACCTCGAGCCGGTCGAAGTTCTCCTCGTTCTTTGGGATGCAGATCGGTTTCAGCTTCGAGCACATTTCGGCGGTCTCGAATCGCATATTCCACGTGAGGCGCGTTTTCCCTTCTTCGTCGGAGAGGACGGCGGTGAGGCGGAAGCGCGGCAGCGAGACATGCTCGATGACGAGTCGCGTGTTCGTCTCGATCTCGGAAAAGAGGCTCTCGTTCTCGTAGCCGGTGCCGTCGGGACCCTGCATGAGGAAGTGCCAGGTGCCGCCGGGACGGAAATCGAATGCGTGGAAGCTGTTGGTGAAATCCTTCGGTCCCCACCATTTCGCAAGGTCACCGGGGTTACGAAAGGCGCGGAAGACCTTGGCGCGTGGGGCGTCGAGGAGGCGGGTGGAGAGGATCTCGTGGTCGTCGGGGGATTCTTGGGTGCTCATGCGGATGCTCAAGCGAAGATTGGCAGTCCTCTCGAAAGGCGAGGAACGGAAGGGTCGGAAGAGGACAGGCCTTGGAAGATTTTTTACGAATATCGGGCAATCCGTCAATGGGAAGCTGCGCCGCGCCCGGAATTTCGGGGGCACGAGCGGGCTTGGATTCCCCAGAAGGGACTCCGGCGTGTCCCGCTCTGTCCTGCTCAAATCGCCACGATGAAGGCGCCCTTTGGTAGCGATTCGAGGCTCCCTCTTACCTCGTGGCGATGCCGCCCGTAGTGTTCTGATCCTGTTCGCGCATGCACGCACGCGGCTCAGGCCGGAACGGTCGTCGACTCATTCGAAATTCCACGCTCGGGGAGGGAGCGCGAACTGCTCCGCGAGCCATTGGTAGGCAGTTCGCATCGAATCCTCGGTCGGTTGGTGGCCGGTGGCGTGGTCGAGCATCCCGAGGGCGTGCTCCCGTTCGAAAAGCGTATAGACCGGTCTGGCGGCATTCAGGTATTGCCAACTCTCCGGCTTATCATATTGCCCCGCGATGAGAAGGAAGGCCCGCGGGGCGTGGAGTGCGAGTAACTGATGGTGAGCCAGCGGAAAGCGATCGGCGAGGATCTTCGGGCCGAGATACCAGGGGTCGCTCCAATTGGTGAAATCCCAGCCGATTCCGAAGTCCGAGACGATCGTGGCCTTGACCCGCGCATCGAGGCAGGCAGTGTAGAAGGCCATTTTTCCGCCGAGCGAATGTCCGATGAGCAGGATGCGATCCTGGTCGATGTTCGCTTGCTCTAACAGAAGGTCAAGTCCCCGGCGGGTGTCGTGGACGAGTTTTCCCATACCGGTCCAGCGGGGATGATCCTTTGCCAGTTTTTCGGCCGCGATCCGCCACGCGTCGAGTCCCGCGTGTTGTTCCGCTTCGGGCACCGTGTTGTAGGGAAAGGCTTCGGTACATACGACGAGGTAGCCCTGCCGCACAAGATGGAGACCGAATTGGGTCGGGAGCTTGTCGGTGAGGCGCTCGCGGGTGGCGAGATCGAAGCCAACCATCGGATCCGGATGATAGAACGGCACGACGGCTCCGGGCCGTGGTGTCGTCGCGGGTGCTGTGGGCTCCATCAAAAAGACGAGTTGCCTCGAATCGGGGCCGGTTGGCTGTTCCAGCAGGGTGCCGCGAAAGTCGGGTTGATCGAAGTGCCCGATAACTTCGGGTGTCTTGTCGTAATCGTCCCCGAAGGAAGGTGTCCCCAGGAGTATTTCCCAACGGACGCGGATGGCGGCGCTTTCTTTTTCCCAGGTATCGAGGGTAAGATCCCCGTTGAAGACGGGGGCGAGTTTTTGTTCCTTTCCGAAATCCTGATACGCGGGCTTACTGAGCTTCGTCGAGATCGGCCCTTCATCCTGTCCAGCCAGGTACGGAGTGGCAACGAGAAAGAGAATCAGTGGGCACCGGAGTATTCGCATAGGGACGAAAGCGTTGGGGGTGAAGGAATACGTGTCCATCGCCAGGACGGATATTGACGGAGGTCGAGGGTTGGGCACCTTGCGCGCGGATATTAATTCTATGAGAGCAAATTTCCGATTACGCGCCCCTCGACGTCGGTGAGGCGGTAGTCGCGACCGGCATGGCGGTAGGTGAGTTGCTCGTGGTCGAAGCCGAGAAGATGGAGAATGGTGGCGTGGAAGTCATGGACGTGGACGGGCCTCTCGACTGCGCGGAGTCCGTGCTCGTCGGTGGCTCCATGGACAATGCCAGGCTTCACGCCGGCTCCGGCGAACCAGGAACTAAAGGCCCAGGGATGGTGCTCGCGGCCCTTGGCATCGGCGCTGTTGTTAAAAGGCGTGCGTCCGAATTCGGTCGTCCACACGACCAACGTGTCTTCGAACATTCCCCGTTGTTTGAGATCCTTGAGGAGGGCGGCGATCGGTTGATCGACGTTTTTCGCGAGGCGCGCGTGATCCATCATGTCCCCGTGCGAGTCCCAGTTGCCGGAGGAGCCGGTATCGATGAGTTCGATGAAGCTCACACCGCTCTCGGCGAGGCGGCGGGCAGCGAGACATTGCCAGCCGAAACCGGTCGTTTGCCCGCGCTGGAGGCCATAGGAAGCGAGGGTGGCATCGCTTTCGGAGCGGAAGTCGAAGACCTGCGGAACGGCCAACTGCATGCCGAAGGCGACCTCGAAGGAACGCAGGCGCGCGGCCAGAAGTGGATCGGCGTTCCGGGTGGCGAGATGGTTCTGGTTGAGAGCGCGGAGTGCGTCAAGTTCAAGAGTCTGCCGATCCAGCGGGATCCGCGGCCGGATATTGGCCACGGGCGATTCGCCGGGAACGATGAGCGTGCCCTGGTGCGCGCCGGGGAGAAAATCGCTGGAATACACTTGGGTGCCGGCATACGTCTGCGCGGGCGCGAGGACGACGAATGAGGGGAGGTCCCGGTTCGGTGAACCGAGGCCGTAACTTGTCCAGGAGCCGATGCTGGGCCGCGATTGCGCGAAGGAACCGGTGTGCATTCCCAAAGTCGCATTGTAATGGTTCGAGTGCGAGGTGTGCATCGAGCGGATGAGCGCGATGTCATCGACGCAGCCCGCGATATGGGGAAACAGGGTGCTGATCTCGGTTCCGCATTGACCATGCGGGGCGAAGTCCCATTGCGGGCGTTTGAGGAAGATCCGTTCGTAACCGGGGCGATCCTTGATTTCCGGATGGTCGATCTTGAGTTCCTTGCCGTGATCGCGCGTGAGGAGCGGCTTCGGATCGAAGGAATCGACATGCGAAACCCCACCGGTCATGAAGAGAAAGATGACGCGTTTCGCCTTGGGCTGGAAATGCGGGGCGTGGGGGGCGAGCGTGTCCCCTGCTTCGGCGAGCAACCTCTGGACGATGCCGGTAAAAAGCGCGCTGCCCGCGACGGCGGAGCGAAGGAATTGACGGCGTGGGAGAAAACGCGGGCGACTCATGGACTTAGTCGAGATAGAGAAATTCGTTGCTGGCGAGGATCATTCGGACGCAGGCACTCCATTTTTCCTCGGGCGTTCCGGGATAGCTGGCGAGAAACGTCGCGGCCCAATCATTCTCGGTGGTTGAAGGTTCGCGCTGGAGGGTGGTGCGGAAGAGGCGGCGAAGTCTGGCCGAGTCATCGGATAAGTCCATGAGGGAGGCTTCCAGCAAGGTGGCCTGCGTGTGAAAGAAGGGATCGTTGAGGAAGAAGAGGGCCTGCGTCGGTGCCGTCGTGGTTTGGCGTTCGGGGGTGCTCGCATTAGGATCGGCGCCATCGAATAACGCCAGAAACGGATGCCGCCGCTGGCGTTGCACCATTTGGTAGGCGCTTAACTTGTTGTTATCGTAGACGGCATTGAAGGGGGCGTGCTGGGTGAATGTCCACGTCGATTCGGGAGGGAAGGGATGCGCCTCCGCCGGTGTCGAGTCGAGATGGCCGCCGACGACCAGAAGGGTATCGCGGATCTCCTCGGCCGCGAGCCGTCTTCGTGCGAAGTGAGAGAGAAGGCGGTTCTCGGGATCGGTGTCGTTGGGAGTGCTGGCACGCTGGTAGGCTGCGCTGTTCATGATGAGTCGGTGCAGGGACTTGAGGCTGCGGCCATCCTTCTCGAAACGTGCGCCGAGCCACTCAAGCAGTTCGGGGTAGACTGGCGTTTCACCGCGCGCGCCAAAGTCATTGGGAGTTCGAACCAGTCCTTGGCCGAAGTGTCCCAGCCAGATCCGGTTCACAATGACGCGGGTGCTGAGAGGATTCCGGACGATCCATTCGGCGAGATCGCGCCTCCCGCTTCCGCCGTTGACGGGATGGCCCCCGAAGGCGGAGAGCCAACGCCGGGGGACATTCTCTCCGGGCTGTTCGGGATCGCCTCTCAATTGGAGCCGG
Organism: Verrucomicrobiales bacterium; assembly: GCA_024641425.1. Lineage (GTDB taxonomy): Bacteria > Verrucomicrobiota > Verrucomicrobiia > Verrucomicrobiales > DEV007 > JAHEDC01. Next base: position 6,366 of record JAHEDC010000052.1, read on the forward strand.
ACATCCTTGCCTTCATCTTCGACGACCGCGAACGCGACCGGTGAAGTCGGTGCGATATTGGCATCGCGGGCGCGAAGAAGCGTCTGCTGTTCGAGGGAAAGTTCCCCGATGGCCAAGAGGGCCGGCCCGGCCTTGACCGACGCGATGTGTTCGAGACGGAACGCGACGCCGTCGCCATCGCCGGGGTGGGCGTCGCTCACCTTGCCGGCAAGGGTGAGGTCGGCATCACAGGGGCTGATCCACGCGACCACTACCGGATCCTCGGGGCCGGGATGCACGAAGAAGGAGTGCGGCGGTAGGGTTGTCCACACGGCGACGGGTTCGTCGGAGGTATTGGCGAAAACCGAGGGAGTGTCGCCGTTTCGCCAGCCCTTGAGAGCGTCCTTCCCATCGATCGCGTCCAGTTTCTCGGGGAGAAAGGCGGCCCCGTCCTTCAGATCGAGGAAGCACCATTGCGCTCCGCCTTTGCCTTGGTGCGGATTTCCCGCGGGGAGATCTGAAATAAGATCCGCCACGTTCCAGCGGCGTCCCTCGCCGCCGAGTTCGGCGATCTCCCATTCCACGCGGGTGCTGTCCGCGCCGTGGCTTCCCCGGGGGGAGACGGCCAATTGAAGAATCTCGCCCTTGCGCACCTCCACGCGGTCGAGCGATCGCGATTCGAGCGCGCTGAAGGTGACCGAGCCTCCTTCGGCGACATTGTCGGCGGCCAGCAGCGTCATCGCGGCGGGCATCTCCGATTTCAACCGCCCTTCGAGTTGCCGTGACCTGTCGGCAATCTCGTTCAATCGGGCCTCGAATTCTTCGCGGCGTTCCCGCCATGGACGGGTCAGCGCATCGGCTTCGTCCGGCGCGAGGAGGGGGGCCAAGTCGCGGGGAGCGCCCTTGGCCTCGCAGCCCGCGAAGGAAAAGCGACTGCTCGCGAAGATGCCGTAGAGTGCGTAATAATCGGTGGCCGTCACCGGATCGTATTTGTGATCATGACAGCGCGCGCAACCGAGAGCGAGCCCGAGAAAGGCCTTGCCCAGGTTGTCGATGACGTCCTCGTGCATGAGGTGGATGTCCTTGTCGCTGTCGTGCCCGAATCGCCGGGCCAGCGCGAGATATCCGGTGGCCACGATGCCTTCGGCGTAGGCATCGCCCGATGCCTCGGACCGGAGGATGTCGCCCGCGATTTGCAGGCGCGCGAATTCATCGAAGGGGAGGTCCCGGTTCAAGGCCTCGAAGACCCAGTTCCGATAACGCCAGATGTGGGGCAGGGGACGGTCGGTGTTCTCGCCGGCCGTGTCCGCGTAGCGGACCACGTCGAGCCAGTGGCGTCCCCAGTGCTCGCCGTAATGGGGACTGGCCAGCAGGCGCTCGATCACCTTGGGGAAGGCGCCAGGCGAGGCATCCGCGAGAAAAGCATCCACCTCGTCGGCGGTCGGGGGAAGTCCCGTGAGATCGTAGGAGGCCCGGCGAATCAGGGTGCGGCGGTCCGTCGCGAGGGTCGCTTTCACCCCTTCGCGATTCAACCGCTCGAGAATGAAACGGTCGATGTCGTTTTGCATCTCCCCGGTTTCAGACACCACTTCGGGGACGACGGGAACCGTGATCGGTTGGAACGACCACCACGCCTTGGCTGTCTCCGCGTCCATGCCGGCGATCTTGATCGGCGCGGGTTCGTCGGTCAATCCTGAAGCGGTCAGAGCGGCGAGCGCCACCGCGACGTGGAAGGGAGTCGGAATGGGTGAGAGTCGGATCACGGGAAAAGCGTAACGCGAGTTTCGACCGTGTCGTCTTCCATTTCCCCGAACACCCTATCTTAAACTATCCGATTGACAGGCACGAATACCGGACGTTAGTGCCCGCTGTCAGGCCACGGCATTTCCGCTGCGGCAAAGGCGCTTGCCGAATTCCGGTGCGCCACCACCCATGATCGGGGGAAGGGGAAGACGGCTCTTTCAGTGTCATCCCGTGAACAAACCGAGCAACTCCCTGCCTCCGGCGCGTTCCCACGCTTTTACGTTTCGTCGCTGATGCCTCGCGCATCGGCGATGGAACATAGAGCCTGTCTCGCGCTGCCGCTGGCGGATGTCCTCTCGATCGAACCAAAATAGTAAATTCCAAGAAATGTCATTTAACGAACTCGGCCTCCGTGCCGAACTCATCGAAGCGGTCGTCGCCAAAGGCTACACGCAACCTACACTTATCCAATCCCAGGCCATCCCGCCGATTCTGGCGGGCCGCGACCTGATGGGCGGCTCTCAGACCGGCACCGGAAAGACGGCCGCCTTCACTCTTCCCATGCTTCAGCGCCTTGCGGAGCGACGAATCGAGTCCTCGAAGCGAACGCGGCCCCGGGCGCTCATCCTTACCCCAACACGGGAACTGGCGGCACAGGTGGGTGAGAGTGTCGGCACTTACGGCAAGGGATTGAATCTCCGATCCACCATCATTTTCGGTGGAGTCGGTATCCGTCCTCAAATCGAACGCCTGCATCGCGGCGTCGATATCCTCATCGCCACGCCCGGTCGCCTCCTCGACCATGCGGGGCAGCGGAACGTCGATCTCTCGCAGGTTGAAATCCTTGTTCTCGACGAGGCCGACCGCATGCTCGACATGGGATTCATCCATGATCTCCGGCGCATCATGCAGTTGCTTCCGGACCGTCGGCAGAACCTGATGTTCTCCGCGACCTACTCGGACGAGATCAAGAAACTGGCCGATGGCATCCTCCGCGAGCCCGTGCTAGTGGAAGTAGCCCGACGGAACACGGCGGCGGAGCTCGTGACGCAGGTCGTGCATCCGGTGGCGAAATCGGACAAGCGCGCGCTCCTGTCGCATCTCGTTCGCGAAGGCGACTGGAGCCAGGTGCTTGTTTTCATGCGGACGAAGCACGGAGCCAACCGTCTGGCGAAGCAACTGGAGGACGATGGTGTCACGGCCAGCGCGATTCACGGAAACAAGAGCCAGAACGCCCGCACCCAGGCCCTCGCCAGTTTCAAGACGGGTAAGGTGCGTGTGCTCGTGGCGACGGACGTCGCGTCGCGCGGCCTCGATATACCGCAACTGCCGCACGTCGTCAACTACGAGCTGCCGAATGTTCCGGAAGACTACGTGCACCGCATCGGTCGCACCGGTCGTGCCGGGGAGAATGGGACCGCGCTTTCATTGGTGAGCGCCGATGAGCGCAGCCTGCTGCGCGACATCGAGCGACTCCTGAGCCGCGCGATTCCCGTGGTCGAGATCGACGGCTTCCGGACCAACGAAGCGGATGGGGCGGAAGACGCCAAAACGCGTTCGCGCGGTGGTGGAGGTGGTCGTTCCGGAGGGCGTGGCCCATCTTCCTTCAACGGCAGGCAGGGAGGGCGAAGTTCTTCAGCAGGAAACGCGCCGACCGCTACAGCGCCTAATCGTGCTCCCTCGCGGAACCGCAATCGTCGCCGCGCTCCGCAGCGGAGTGGAGCGGGCCGGGCGTAATGGCCTGGGCGTCGGGCGGACGGGAAAGTCCGCCTGACGGTCGCGGATTCTGGATGGCGTGACTTTACCGGCTCATTCTGCTTTTCCGCCGAAGCAGTACAGGTTCTCGTGCGTGCGCAGGAAGACTTGACCATCGCTGAAGGCGGGCGTCGCGCGCGTGATCTCGTTCTTGCCGAGGGGGTTTTCGGCGAGGCGTTCGAAAGCGGGCCCTGGTTTCAGAACATGCGTGGTGCCGCTTTGGTCGGTGACGTAGAGGCGACCATCGACCAGCGTCATGGAGCCCCAGGTCGAGCGTCCTACCCGCTCGCTCCAGATTTCCCTGCCGGTCTTCGATTCAATGCACTGGGCGACTCCGGGCTCGTTTTGAATATAGACATGGTCGGCGGTGATGATGCCGGAACCGATACGTTGCGGGTTCTTCTCGACGCGCCAAAGACGGTGGGATTCGGTGAGGTCGCCGGTCTCCTCCCCTGTCGGCGACCGGAGACCGATTGCCGGTCCGTGGTAGCCTGACATGGCGACGATGGCGCCATCGCCCAGGAGCACGTTCGTGTAGCAGAGATCGCTCAGTCCGCCGCAGCGCCAGAATTCTTTTCCGGTCGCGGGATCGAAACTCACGAGATGTTGCGGAAGCGGACAGAGTAATTCGTCCCTTCCATCGTTCTTGAACAAGAAGGGTGTTGTCCACGATCCCTTGAATTCCTTTTCGTCCCTGCTCTCTGCGGCGGGAAGGGGCGTTTTCCACGCGAGTTCACCGCTTTCCTGCTTCAGGGCGACGAGTTTCACCGCTAGTCCCGGCCCGCAAAGCAGGATCACCATCTCCTTGTAAAGCACGGGACTGGTGGCGTTCCCCCAGAGGTGAGTGAAAGGTCCGAGATCCTTTCTCCATTGTTCCTTGCCGTCGAAGTCGTAGGCAGCCATTCCGGCCGACCCGTAGGAGACAAAGATCCGCTTTCCGTCCGTTACGGGCGAGGCCGCGGCATATGGATTCGTCTGATGGGTGAGCTCCTTCTCCTTATAAGTGATGGTTTTCTCCCAGAGCCGCTCGCCGTTCCTCCGATCAAAGCAGAGGAGCCCGCGGGTGCGCCCGTCCTTGCTGGCGGAGGTGAGGAAAACCCGGTCCGCACACACGACGGGAGAGGAATTCCCCGCTTCTGGCAGCGCGACCTTCCAGATAAGATTCTCGGTCTCCGACCAATGCAACGGCGGCTTCGCATCGGGTGGGGCGATCCCATCGGCCTCCGGCCCGCGCCAGGTGGGCCAATCGCCGGCGAAGGCATTGGTCGCGAGGGAGAAGATCGCGGCGAGGAGGCGGAGGGTGATTGGTTTCATTCCGGAATCGTAGTGGCCCCTCGCTATTCTTGTCGCGGAAAAATGTTTTTTCCCGCATGTTCCTCTTGTTTTTCCTGCCATGCCCCCCGGTGGCTTCCACAATGGTTAGGAGTCATGGAAATCTCCGGATGGTGATCGCGATCGACCACGCCGCTTTCTTCCGGATCCCTATTTTCAAACCCCAACCCCAACCGAAAACGAAAAATGAATCCATTCAGGAAATACCTTCTCACGCTCGTCATGGTCGCTTGCGGATCGCCATCCGCGCGAGCCGTTGAGGATCCGCTCGCGCGTTATCTTTTCTCGCCTTCGATGATCCTGCAAAAGGCCGATGCCATCGGTTTGACGGAAGATCAGCGGGAGGCGGTTCAGAAAACCGGCCGCGAGGCGCACGAGCAGCTTAGGGGAGCCTCGCAGATACGGGAAGAGGCGCTGGAGGCGCTTCGTGTCGATCTTGACAAGGACGGGATCGACGAGAGGTCAGCGATCTTGCGGCTTGACGCGGTGCTCGATGCGGAGCGTGCGATGAAGCGGATTCACCTGCGGACACAGGTGCGGGCGGGCAATCTCCTCACTGCCGAACAGAGGGAGAAGATGCGGAAAATCGGCACGGAAGGGAATGAGCGGGCCAGTGAGATGGCCGCACTCGAGAAGAAACTGAGAGCAAAAATGGAGCGTGTGAAGAACGGAATGGAAGCGAAGATTCAGGCGGGCGAGCATCCACAGGAGGTCGTCGAATTGATGGAGGGATTCCACCCGCTGATGCAGCATGGGAAACATGCCGAGGCCGAGAAGATCCTCGACCGCGCCCTCAAGATGCTCGGGAGAGAGAAGGACGAGAAATCGGTTCCGGACGCGTCCTCCGGGGTGCCCCGGCCTGCGATGGAGAACGCCGAGGAACTCAAGACCGAGATCGCGGCCATGCGGGTGGACGATGTGGCGTGGCGGCAAATCGCGTGGAAGACCTGTCTGGTCGATGGGATCCGGGCTTCGCGTGAACAGCAGAAGCCGATCCTGCTTTGGGTCTTCATTGACCGGCCGGTCGATGACAAGCGCTGTTGAGTTTTCGCCGGCGCCGCCCGTGAGGCGGTCTTTTCCAATCCGAACGTTATTGCCCGCATCAAGAAGGATTTCATCCCCGTGGCCTTGAAGGCAGGGCAGGTGATGAATCCGCCCGCCGGGCTCGAGGGCGAGCTCTACCGGGAACTCAGGCGCACCCAGCCCGCGCCGCAGGGAATTTGCGTGGCCAACTCGGCGGGCAAGGTGCTCGCGTGGTCGCTTATGTTCGACGATGACGCCAGCGTGCTGGGCTTCCTCGATCACGCGGTCGAGCGCTACACTGCTTTTCCCGACGCCTCGAGGCCAATGGTGGCCGAGCGATTCATGCGTTTTCCTTCCCAGAAGCTGGACGATGTCGCGGACAACGGCGAGCGACTTGAGATTCCGGGCAAGCATCCCGAGGGTGAGGCGTGTCCCGCCGAGATTCGCGTCGCGGATGGAGCTCTGCTTGCGAGAGTCGTCGGCCGTCGGGTCGACTCCGGGGGAAAGGCGCTTTCCGACGCTCGGACCCAGGACAACTACATCGAGGATCGTTTCGAGATTCCCCAAGCGCTGCAACGCGCCTTTACCGATGGGGCGGAGCATGCCGGGGGCAAGGCCTTCCAGGTGCCCGACGCGATGGCGCGGCTGCTTGCAAGCAATGCCTATCTCGGGCAACTCGATGTGAATCCGCTCGGCGGTCAGGAAGTCGGTGCCAGAGCCACTGGGGAGGACATTCGGCTTTGGGCAAAACGGGCGGATGACGCGATGATCGAGATCTGGGGAGAATCCAATATCTCGGGCGAGCAGGCGGAGATCGGCGGGCGGACGGACGGCCGGCAGTGGGAGCATCGGATCGCACTCACGTGGCGCGGTGTGATCGGGCTTGGCGAGGATGGCACCTTTCGAGAGATTGTGCTCGTCGCAGAAGGGGCGGAGCGCCTGCGCTGGGGAAATCCCGAACATTACCGGAATGGCGAAAATGCGGTCGCGCATCTTCCCGCCGGACGCCCCATCGATTTCGACGGACCGGTATGGTACGGTGTTCGGTCCGGGTCATAGCGCGTCGCGCGGTTTTGACCGAGGGAAACGGGAATGTCCGCCCCCCTTACTCCGCTGTTTCAATCGCTGACACTTTTCGGGGGTCTCAGGTTCACGCTATTCCCGAACGAATCCGCTTTGTGAACGGTTGAATCCGAATTCCGCCACGGCCTGTGAGGCGACGGATTCGGAGGGGACAACGACTCCCTGACTTTCGGTTCCCGACGGGGTTGCGAGTGGTGCTTCTTTCCTTCTGCACGGATTCGCGCTGATACTGCTGTTGGGGCGTTTGTGTGCTTCCGCCCCGTGCAGCCCCTGATTCTTCCGATCGGAATTCCCGGTGTCTACGCGTTGCCGCGTCTGCTGGTCGGTGTCGCTTGGTTCCGGACGGCGGACCGGGAGAGTTTCGCCGACCTGCCCCTTGTCTGGATCGCGGCGCATGCATGCTGGTTGATCGCATCGATCAGCGACGCCGTACCCTGCGGCAAGTCCGGTGGGGTGAAATCCGCGAACCTTCCCGCTCCAGCTTCCGGTATCACAACAACTGTATCATGCCGTCGTAAGCGTGCGTGACATGGGCGGAATGACCGATGTCTTCGAGCACCTGCCGGGTGAGGAGAAGCTGGCGTTCGAGAAATTCGTCCGTATGCGCGGGGTCGTGGTGCGTGACGATCCAGTGACGGATGCCCGCCAGCTTGATGAGCGCGGCCGCATTGCTGACCGAGCTGTGACCCCAGCCAATACGGTTGGGGTATTCCTCGGTGGAATACTGAGCCTCATGGATGACAATGTCCGTTCCAACGAGAAAATCAATGAGCTTCTGGTGGGGGACGACGATGGGATGATCGCGATGGAGAGCTCCCGGCGGGCCGGTGTAGCCCTGAACGAACTCGTTGTCGGGAACCCAAGCCACGGAGCGCCCGCCGACTTCGATCTTGTAGGCGAGCGCGGGCAGCGGATGGTGGGTGTATTCCCAGGAGATGGACGCATCGCCAACGACGAGCGGAGGCTCGGATGGAAGATGGGCGAAGCGCACGGAGCCAAGCATGTCCTCGAGTTGCACCGGGAAGTAGTCACGGGCGAGTTGGCCCCGGAAGATGTCTTCGAGGTCGCGGCCCAATCCGGCGCAGCCCAGAACGGACAGCTCGAAACCCGGGACGTAGGCGGGGGTAAAGAAGGGATAGCCCTGGATGTGGTCCCAGTGGGTGTGGGTGATGAAGAGATGGGCTTTCCGGCGGGATTCAGCCATCATCTGCGACCCCAGTTCCCGGAGGCCGCTGCCGGCGTCGAAAATGAGGAGGTCATCTCCAACGGTGAGTGCCATGCAGGAGGTGTTCCCGCCGTGACGGACGTAGGCACCTCCGATGGTGGGGGAAGAACCGCGCGTTCCCCAAAACTGGACCTGAGGACGTCTCGGATCCAGTTTCGGGTGGTAGACCGCAGGCTTCTCGGGCGTGTCGGCGTTTTCAATCGTGCTTGTCGCGTAACCCATCAGCGCGTCGACCTGGGCGACGAGCACCTCCGGGTTGAAGGGCTTCACGAGGAAGCCGGCGCCGAGGGACATCGCCTCGTCGCGTTCGGTGCGGAAATCCTTCGCGGAGCAGACGAGTGCCTTGAGGCTGTGAGTGCGTGGATCCTCCCGAAGACGACGAAGGACGGCAAGACCGTGCAGTCTCGGCATCATGATGTCGAGGATGACGAGGTCGGGGATGTTCGTCAGCGCCTCCTCCAGGCAAGTCTGGCCGTCGGTTACCACCTCGACTTCATAGCCGGCACTCGTCAGAACACGGGAAATGACGAGGGCGATGGACGCGACATCTTCGGCGACGAGGATTCGGCCTCTGGGAGGGGGAGGTTGTGTCATGCGATAAGTGAGCATGGCGAATAATCCCGATGTAGGCAAGCGGGACTGTTCCACCCCGAGGGAATTCTTCTCCGCCAGCGCCAGCCTCGTCATGGCCAATTCGGACTGGATTTCTCGCTTCGCTCAGCGCCCCGAGGACGCGCTCTCGCCACGCCTCTAAAATACCGCTTGCGGTGCCAGTTACTTTGCCATACAAAGTTATCCGTTATGATTGACTCGGACACTGCCTCGGAACACTTGCGCGTTATTCGTTCACTAATGGAGCGGGCAACGGTCTATCGGGCGATCTCCGGTCCGGCCGCGCTTTTCGGCGGCACCCTAGCGTTGGCCGTGGGAGGATGGATGGCGCTGGGACACGCCGGAGGTTCAATGGCTGCGGAGCGGTTTTTCGGGATTTGGGTGGCGATTCTCGTCTTGGTCGGGGTTTTCAATGTTTGGCTGCTGCGGCGTCAAGCCCGGAAGGGGAGCGAGGGCTTCGTCTCGTCGGGAATGCGCCTTGCCTTGCGGGCGAGTACGCCGGCGATGCTCGCCGGGGGGCTCCTCTCGCATCTTATGCTCAGGCAGGGCGGCACTCTTGCGTTATGCACGGTGATGTGGGTGCTTTTCTACGGATTGGCCCTCCTTTCGATGGCGGGCTTTGCCCCACGTTCGATCCGCCGATTGGGGATGATCTTCTTTCTCGCGGCCCTTGCTTTTCTCGGGGCGGGATATTTCGTCGAGGATCCGCAAAACAGCGCGGAAGACCTCCGCATGGCCGGGGTGGTGATGGCGGCGACGTTTGGCGTCCTGCACATGCTTTACGCCGGGGCCGTCATCCTGCGGCCGAAATCCGATGCCGGGAGCGCGCTCGCATGATCGACTTCAGCAAGCTCGACAAACTGATCCACGAGAAGGGACGGCTTTCGATCATGACCCTGCTCGCGGCGCGGCCCGAATGGAATTTCCAGGATCTCAAATCGGAACTCGGGATGAGCGACGGGAACCTGATCACTCATCTGCGCTCGCTGAACAAAGCGGGCTACGTCTCGATGGCAAAGCAGACCGAAGGACGGCCCCAAACGAACTACGCCCTTACGAAGGCCGGTCGCACTGCCTTCGAGGATTACCTCGCCGTCCTTGAACAGATCGTGAACGCCGGGAAGGGCTGATTTTTTTTACCCGTTTGCTTTGTGGTGCAAAGTGAATGGCGCTCTTAGAACCAATACAAACCAACAAGAAGGGATAAACAACGCTATGAAAATCACACTGGCCAGACATTACGGGATGTGTTTCGGAGTTAGGGATGCGCTTCGCGCGACCCATGAGCGGGCGGGCCTCGGCACCGTGACGGTGCTGGGGCAACTGGTGCACAACCCGGTCGTGGACGAGCAACTCGGGCATCTCGGAGTGCGTCGGGGTGACCTCGCCGATCTCGGGAGCGCGCCGACGGGCAGCGAGGTGCTTATTACCGCGCACGGAGCTTCCGACCATGATCGCGAGCGTTGGAAGAAGGCGGGGCACGTCGTGACGGATACGACGTGTCCCCTGGTGCGAAAGGCGCACGCGGCGTTGGCGCTCCTCGTAACGAAGGGCTATCATCCAGTCGTCATCGGGAAAGACGGGCATGTGGAAGTACGAGGATTGTGCGGGGATTTTCCCGAGGCGACGGTGGTGGAGAATTTCCGCGACGTAGTGAGGATTGGAAACCGGTCGCGGATCGGTATTGTCTCCCAGACGACGCAGCCGATGGAACGGGTGCGGGAACTGGTCGACCTCATCGGGCAATGCCATCCTGCGAGCGAGGTGCGCTATATCGATACGGTGTGCCAGCCGACCAAGGAGAGGCAGGCGGCCTTGCGGGAACTCTGCGCGGAAAATGAGGTCGTGGTGGTAGTGGGAGGAGCGAACAGCAACAACACCGGGGAACTGGTGAGGAGTGCGGCGGCGATGGGGGCCAAGGCCTACCAGGTCGAGCGACCGTCCGACCTGCGGTCTGAATGGTTCGAGGGCGTGGAGCGGGTCGGGCTTACGGCGGGCACCTCCACCCTGGATGAAAGCGTGCGTGCGGTTTTCGACAAGTTGAAGATGCTGGCTTCCGCACAGGAGTCGCGCGAAGGCGGCTTTCTGGCGCGCTTGGTCGGCTGAGTCCCACGGACGCCCTGCGCCGACAGGCATCCCGATGATTGGATCCGGGCATTCGAGACCGACGGAGACGCCTCTGGAGAAGGCGAGAGGAAAACTCCGTGCCGGTTGACGGAATCACGGTGGAGCGCGTCGTTCCGTTCTCTTCCCCCCTTTTCCAGCATCGGGAAACGGTGGAAGGGAGGACGCTTCGTCTTCACCCAAGGAATCGGGAAGACGAGGCGTCGATGCGCGGCGCCGATGGGGCTCTGGAAGCCCTTCGTTTCCGAGAAGGCTCATCACGCTACGTTTTTGGCGGAAGTATTGCCCCGCCTGGGGAGGCGAACCGCTCGAAGGACAACGGAGCCAAGGTTCCTTCCTCCGGCTTCGGCAACGCAGGGATCCCGAGGGCTCGATTGAGGAGCCGGATCCAGCGGATTTCCTTGCCTTGGTCCGGGACGCCGGGTTGGAGGGCAACGGCGGGAATTCTCCAAGGCCAACCTTGGGGTGCTCGGATGGTTCCTCGAGGGCATGCTGAGACAGCATTCTTGCGGAGCCGATGGAAGCGCTTGCCGCCCGCAGGGCGGAATCGTAGAATAAGCGGCATGAAAACCGCCGGACCATCTGTTTTTTTCCTCTGCCTCGCGTTGTGTGCGGGCGCGCCCCAATCGCCCGCGGCGGAGCTCAGTGAAGCTGAAGTTGCCAGAATGCTGGCGGAACTCGCGACCTTGGCCAAGGAAGCGAAGGAATCGCAGACCGGAAAGCACACGAGTGCCCTGGCCGCCTTCCGCGCCGCGTCGGCGAGCAATACGGCGGCCTACGAGTTCTTCACCGAATGTTACAAGAAGATCAACTTCGACGAGCAGGAACGAAAGTATTCGGACTACCGGGAATGGAAAAGCGACAAGGGGAAGGAACTGCGCTCGGCCGAGCACTGCACGGCCCTGCGCTTCCAACTCCAGTGGATCGTCCTCGCCATCCGCGCCGCGAACGCCGAGGATCTCGGCGAACTCATTCCGTCGATCACTGCGTATATGGATTCCGTCTCCGAGAACGAGGAGGGGATGGGAGTCTATTTCAGGCTCTTGCGGCAGCCGGTCACCCAGTCGGTCTTCGCCGAGGTCTATGGATTGGACACGGGGCTTGCGAGCCTGAAGTCCTTTGAATTCACGCCAGCGAATTTCGACGGCATCTTCGAAAAGACGATTCTTCCCTATTACCGTGCCGTTGAGGAGGTCGATCCGCTGATCGCGGCCTGGGACAAGCGGATATTCTTCGATGCGAAGCGGACCGCCGAAGTGAAACTGGAGAAGGTGAAGGAGGATTATCTTACCGAACGCCTGCCCGCCATGAAGTGGCGGAAGTGGTCCGACGTTCTCGCGATGGGTGAAAGGGCGCGGGCGCTGCCGGAAATGATGGCGATTCTCAAGGCAAACATCCGTCACGACAAGGCGCGGGAATGGATCGCCGATCTTGAGGCGACGCTCAAAATGGACGCTCCGGAGGACGAAAGCGCGCCGTAGCTCGGGCAACGGCCTCGGAAGCGGAAAGTGATTTCGGGCTAGTCTCCGAGGGCGTGGACGGTCTCGGATGTGAGCTTGCTCTTGATCGTGTCCTTGAGTTTTTGGAGGAAGAGTCCGGCGGCAGTGGAAGGGCAGGACGACTTGTGCCAGACGGCGGCGAGCTGACGGCGGGGCGCCGGTGCCCGAAGGCGTCGGAAGACCACCCCGGGGGCACCTTCGCCCCTCGCGGCGAGCGCGGGGAAAACGGAGATGCCCATGCCGGCTCCGACGAGCTGTCCGATGGTAAGCAACTGGGAGGTGCGGAAAACGACGGTGGGCTGGAAACCGGCTTCGGCGCACGCGTCATCGATGAGGCGGGTGATGGAATGGGTTGGCTTCATGAGGATGAAGGGCTCCTTCCGGAGGTCCGAGAGAGCGGGAGCGTCGCCTTTGGCCAAGCGATGCCGGGAAGGGACTCCGAGGAGCAGTTCTTCCTCGACGAGCGGTTCGGCGTGCCAGCCGGTTCCGCCGAAGTGATTCCCAATGATCGCGAAATCCAATTCGCAGTGGGTAAGCATCTCCAGCAGTCGTTCGCTCGGTTCCTCGACGACGATTCCGTGAAGTCCGGGATAATCGCTGGCCAACGCCCCCAGGGCGGGCGGTATGAGGAAGGGTGCGGCGGTGGGGATGACCCCGATGCGAACGGCCCCGCCCCGCATTCCCGTGTTCTCGGCGATCTCACGCTGGGATTCTTCGATCTCTTTGAGTACGCGGCTTGCTCGCTTGAGGAAAAGTTTGCCGGGCTCCGTCAGGGTGGCCTGGTGTCGCATACGGTGAAGCAAGGGCTCACCCAGTTCCTCTTCAAGCTTCTTAATCTGTTGGCTTAGAGAAGGTTGTGAAACGAAACAAGACGCCGCCGCACGGGTGAAACTGCCCGTGCGCGCGACGGCGACGAAATAGCGGAGCTGATGGAGTTCCATAGGCTAAGCCTATGGTTGCTCGAAATACCATACATATCAAGGCGGTCTCGTTAAGAAATTGAACGGGAGGGGAATACTCTGGGTGAAGGAACTCGGTCGCGGCAGTGCGCGCGGTTGCACGCTTGCCTCCCCCTTTTTCCAAATCACCCGAAACACAACCCGAAACTCCCCGAAACAATGCCCGGAAAACGATGGGAAGACGCCGAACTGGCGTCGCTCGAACAACAATGGAATTCCACTGGTGACGTCAACAAGGTAAAGATCCGTGGACGCACTCGGAATAGTATCAAGCGGAAGCTGATCCGGCAGGATCTTCTTGA
>JAHEDC010000465.1 GCA_024641425.1 Verrucomicrobiales bacterium
CCGATCCTCGCCACACTAGCGATAGCACTTCTGCCCAAGATCGGCACCTGTTACGTCTTCCCCCAAGAAACGTGGGTGACGGCCGGCCTTGCGGGCGCACCCGAGGGCCACCCCAACGTCTCGATCGCGCGCGTCCTTTGGTCGAAGCCGAACGCCCTCGTTGACACAGAGATTCCGAGATGAAGAAACCGCTCGCCATCACCATGGGAGACCCGTCGGGGATCGGCCCCGAGCTTTGCCTCCACCTTCTCGCCCATCCGGAGCTCCTCCCGGATTGCGAGCCCGTCATCGTCGGCGACCGCACCCTCCTCCGCCGTATCGCACGCCATCTTGGGCAACCGATGCCGCCCGACGCCTCCCTCGTCGACCGTGCCTGTTTCTCCGAAAGCACTGCCGAGGCCCTCGTTCCCGGCCAGATCTCCGCCGCCTGCGGACGCGCCGCGCTCGACTACATCGACTTCGCCATCGCCGGAACCCTTGCCGGGGATTTCGGGGCTCTCGTGACCGCGCCCATCAACAAGGAAGCGCTTCACGCCGCCGGCATCGGGTTTCCCGGGCATACCGAAATCCTTGCGGACCGCACCGAGGCCGCACGCTCCTGCATGATGCAATATTCCGATGAGGTCACGTGCACTTTCGTTACCTGCCATTGCGGCTATGCGGAAGTCCCCGCGCTGCTCACGATCAACCGCCTTCTCGAAGTCATCGAACTTACCCACGACGCCCTTTCGCGCATCAAGGGTCACCCTCCACGCCTTGTCGCCTGCGGGCTGAATCCCCATGCGGGCGAGCACGGGCTTTTCGGAAACCGCGAGGAGGAAGCGCTCATCATCCCCGCCCTCGAAATCGCTCGCGCGCGCGGCATCGATATTCGCGGCCCCGTCCCGCCCGACACCGCCTTCATTCCCGCCGCCCGCCGCGCCACCGACGGCGTCGTTTGCATGTACCACGACCAGGGCCACATCCCTCTGAAAGCGCTCGCGTTCGACCGCGCGGTCAACGTCACGCTCGGGCTTCCCATCGTCCGAACCTCCGTCGACCACGGCACCGCCTTCGACATCGCCTGGCAGGGCAAGGCCAATCCCGGCAGCCTGATCGAAGCCGTCCGCCTTGCCGTCCGCCTTGCCGATTTCCCCTCGGATTGAGCTCGTTGAGAACTTGTCATCGGGCCCCGGCCCGCTAGAATTTCCTCATGCGTGTCACCACCAGAATCGTCGTCTTCCTCACCAGCCTCGCTTTGCAGTACGCATCGACCGTTCATGGGAAGATCGCGTTCGTCCCCCGCGGCGCCGAGGGTTGGAAATTCCTCGATACCGGCGAAGCCCCTCCCGCGGGATGGAAGGACGCCACCTTCGACGACTCCACATGGAAGTCCGGAAAGGCGCCGCTCGGCTACGAGGACGAGGATATCGCGACCATCCTCTCCTTCGGCGAGGACAAAGACCAGAAGCACCCCGCGACCTTCTTCCGCCGGTCCATCGATGTTCCCGCCGGAACCAAATTCCTTGAATTGCGCGCCGCCCTGCGCTGCGACGACGGCGCTGCCCTTTACCTGAACGGCAAACAGATCGCCACCTTCAATCTCACCCCGGGCCCGGTGACCGAAAAGACCCTCGCGGGCCGCGCGATCGACGGCCCGCTCGAGCAACAGTATTTCGATTTCACCCTTCCTGCCGAAGCCCTGAAGGAAGGTGGCAATCTCCTCGCCGTCAGCGTCCACCAGTCCGCCGGGGACAGCAGCGACCTCTTCTTCGACCTTGAGATCACGGGCATCGCCGAAAGCGACCTGCCTCCCCGCGCGATTCTTCGCCCCGAAGCGAAGGAAGTCGTCGAAACCTTCCGGACAGAGCACTTCGTCCCGCCCGGCACAGCGATCCCCGAGGGTTATCTCGACGGCGGCACCTACATGAAGGTCAAGGACGACGGCAGCATCGTCTCCACCCGCGAAGTCATCACCGTCGACCGCGCGCGCGACGCGAAACTCCGCGAGCACATCGCCTTCGCCAAGGGTATCGCCGCTCTTCCGCCCGTCGAGCGCGCGAGGAAACTCGCCCGCTACATCGACGCTTTCACCTCGCCGCCCGGGGGACGCGAGCTCGCCGAAGCCGCCACCGGCAAACTCCAGGAAATGCGAAACCGCGAGATCCTCCTTGGCGAAATCGCCCCCTTTTGCGGTGGGGGCGTCTGCCGTCACCGTTCGCTGCTCTTCAAGATCCTGGGAGATGAAGCCGGACTTCAGGTCGGCCTTCGGCGCGGCCAGGCCCTCGCTCGCGGGCGAATCATCGGACGCCACGCCTGGAACGAACTCACCCTCCCCGACGGCACCCTCCTCATCGTCGACGTCATGTCCCCCGAACCCGACTTCCGCCTTCCCGAAGCCGGGGAGGTCTACTTCCGCTACGGCGATATCAAAGGCGAGCCACTTTACAAAAAGCCCTCGGAGGAGAAGGAGCCGGTGAAGGAAGCACCTGAACAGAAGAAAGCGGCCTGATTCGAGGATGACGGTTGCGGTTCCTTCCCGATTCCCTCTTCATTCCGGCCGTGAAATCCCGGCCCTCGCCACTTAGTTGGCGGACCAGAGACACGGCTTCCTTTCTCCCTTCCAGCCGCCGAACGCCATAGGCTCCAGCTGCAGCGCGACCTTCGAGTCACCAACGAATCGGCCGGTGGCCCGCCTGCACCCGACCGACATTTCCCGGCGGCGCTCGCGTCAGAATCTCATCATCCCAAGGAAGACACTTCCTTCGCCTCAATGAACCGTGCGCCGAATCCGGCACGCGCTCGGGGATTGATTTCTTTTCCCAGAAATCGCATGGTAAGGGGAATGACATCCCCCATCCCCCACCGAAACCGGTTCTGGTTGCCCGTGGCAGCCTCGATACTCGCCGCCTGCTCCGCTCACGCCGAACAGGTCATCTTCAGCGAGATCCACTACAATCCACGCCCGGGCCAGCCCGAGTTCATCGAGATCTCGAACAACACGGTCACTCCCTTCGACATCGGAAAATGGTATTTCTCCGACGGCGTGACCTACACGTTCCCCGACTTCAATCCGGGCAATACGGGCGCTCACATCCTGCGCCCCTTCGAGCGCATTCTTGTTTCCGATGTCAGCGAGGCGACCCTTCGCGCCGCCTACACCATCCCCGCGACCACACGCGTTTTCGGTCCCTACACCGGAGCGCTCAGCAACGCGGGCGAGACCCTCACCCTGTGCAACAAGAACGGCACCGTCATGACCACCCTTTCCTACAATGACAGCGGGAAGTGGCCCGCCGCGCCCGACGGCACCGGCCACACCCTGACCCGCATCAACCCGAATCTCATGGGCGGCGACTGGCGTAACTGGAAGTCCAGCGCCGCTCCCAACGGCACGCCGGGCACCGGGCTGGCCAGCGTTGAAGGCCAAACGACCCAGATCACCACAACCACCTCGACGTGGAAGTACGACCAAAACACGGCGAACAACAACCTCGGCGCCGCTTGGCGGGAGCCCGCCTACGACGACTCCGCATGGCCCGAAGGCCCCGGCGTGTTCGGCAAGGATGGCGTGGATCGCGGATTCCAGACTCCCTGGACCACCGGAGGGAGGATCACCTACTACCTTCGCAAGCAATTCCAGTGGAACAGTGCCTTCAGTGCCGCCACGATCAAGGTCCAGGCCCTGCTCGACGATGGTGCCGTCGTTTACCTGAACGGTCAGGAAATCGGTCGGAACAACCTGCCCGTCGGAGGCATCGCCTATGATACTCCCGCCACTTCGAGCATCGAAGCCGACGAACTCGTCGATGTCGCCACCAACGCAGACATCACCGGCATCCTCCAGACAGGCCCCAATGTGCTCGCCGTCGAAGTCCACAACAACGCGCCCGGCAGCTCTGACATCGTCTTTGGCGCGGAAATCAGCATCAACGCCACTCCACAGGACCTCTCCTCGCTCCTCGTCCTCAGCGAAGTCCACTTCGGCAGCACCGGTCGCGTCGACTGGGTCGAACTCCACGCGCCCGGCACCGCCGCCGTGGGAGCCAGCGGGTTCACGCTGTCCACGCTCACGAACCTTTCCAACGCGTTTCCGCTCTCCGGCTCGATCCCCGCCGGCGGCTATCAGAGCTTCAACGTCGATTTTCCCGTCGACGCCAACGGCAACCTCAATCTCTACCTCGCCCTTGGCAGCACTGTGATCGACGCCCGCAAGTTCGATCGCGACCTTGGCGAGGAGTCGTTTCAATCCGTCCCTGTTGGTAAGGAATTCTACGGCGGCCCCGGCCACACCCGCGACATGGCGAACGCCCCGTCCTCGCGCCAAACCGGCATCGTCATCAATGAGATCATGTATGACGCGCCTTCCGATCAGACCAGCGGCGAATACATCGAGCTTTACAACCGCGGTGCCTCCGCCGTCGATCTCTCGAACTGGAACTTCACCGACGGCATCCGATTCACTTTCCCCTCGGGCTCCACCCTCGCTCCCGGCGCCTACCTGGTCGTCGCCGCCGATGCGGCCTGCCTGAGCGCCGCCCACGGAGGGATTCCGGTGGTTGGAAACTGGAACGGGAGTCTGAGCGACTCCGGCGAACTCCTCCGCCTGGAGGATGCGAACGGAAACCTCGCCGACGAAGTCGACTACCTGCCCGGTGGCGACTGGCCGAACCTCGCCGACGGGGATGGCAGCAGCATGGAGCTCCGCCACCCGGACATGGACAACAATTTCGCCAGCGCCTGGGCCGACAGCGACGAATCGCAGAGGGCGTCCTTCCAGGATTTCACTTACACCGCCAACTTCGAAACGGCGACCTGGAACTCGCTCGCAACCGCCGCACAGGAACTTCACGCCCATCTGGTCGGCGACGCACACATCGTCATCAAGAACGTCTCGCTCAAGCGTAACAACACCGGAGACAACCTGCTCTCGGAACCGGCAACGATGTCGCCCGACAACCGCAGCTCGGAGGGCTGGGTCACCCAGGGCACCCATTGGGCCAGCTACATGGACGGTGAGGAGCTGCACCTCATCTCCGACGGCCACGGCGACAACAAGGCCAACCGCGCCGAGATCGATACCGCCGTCCTCGCTCCCAGCGGCAGCGCCAGCCCCAGCCTCTCCCTGAGCTTCGAGGCGCGTTGGGTTTCCGGAAAATCTCGCGTCATCTTCCAGACCCTAGACC
>JAHEDC010000053.1 GCA_024641425.1 Verrucomicrobiales bacterium
TTCGCGACATCCTCGGAGCAGGGAAGGGGGCGAAGCCGATCGCGTCCTGTGACGTTTTCTGCTTCGGCAGCCCGGACACGCCGCCGGAGAAGATCAAGGCCGACGATGTCATCCATCCGCTCGGTATCCTGCGGGGAGTCGTGCGCGGGGTCCGGGATTACGGGAACCGGATGGGCATCCCGACGGTGAGCGGGGCCATCCAGTTCGACGACGCCTACATCTACAATCCGCTCGTCTTCTGCGGCACGGCAGGAGTGATCCCGACGAAGGACATCCACAAGGAAATGCCCGAGGATGCGGTCGTGATCAGCGTCGGTGGACGTACCGGGCGCGATGGTCTGCACGGCGCAACGTTTTCCTCGGCCGCCCTCGACACCGAGAGCCACGAGTCCGACCAGCAGGCGGTGCAGATCGGGAATCCGATCGAGGAAAAGAAGGTCTGCGACTTTGTCCTCGAGGCACGGAAGCGCGGGCTCGTCGAGTTCATCACCGACTGCGGCGCGGGCGGCTTCTCCAGCGCGGCGGGCGAGATGCTCAGCGTTTGCGGAGGTAACATCTATCTCGAACGCGCGCCGCTGAAGGAGCCCGGGCTCATAAGTTGGGAAGTCTTCGTGTCCGAGAGCCAGGAGCGGATGGTCATCGCGGTGAAGGAGGAATCGCTCCCGGAGTTGCAGGAGCTGGCCGATATCTACGAGACGGAAATGTCGCGCATCGGCGAGGCCGACGGCTCGGGCGTTCTCAAGGTCTGGCACCACGGCGTCCTCGTCTGCGCGCTCGACAACAAGCGTCTTCACGCGGCACCCACCCGGCAGATGAAATCGTTCTTCAAGGGGCCGGAGATCCGCGAGGTCGCTTTCGATTGCGACGATCTCGCCGCCGACCTGCGCGCGGTGATCAGCGACTTCGCCATCGTCTCCCGTGAGCCGATCATTCGTGAATACGACCACGAGGTGCAGGGGAACACGCTGCTCAAGCCGCTGGCCGGAGCGACCGGTGACGCCCCGCAGGACGCGGCGGTGATCCGGATCGACGGCAGTTCCCGCCTGATGGGCATGAGTCTCGCGCTCCTGCCAGAGTGGGGGAAATACGATCCCTACGCCATGGGACGCGCCTGCATGGACGAGACCGTGCGGCAACTCGTCGTCGCCGGCAGCGATCCGGATCGGATCGCCCTGCTTGACAACTTCTGCATGGGGAATCCGAACGATCCCGCCGAACTCGGCCATCTCGTCGAGTGCGTGAAGGGCATTGCCGCCGCCGCGCTCGAATTCTCCGCGCCCTTCGTCTCGGGCAAGGATTCGTTCTATAACTACTTCGAGACCGAGGACGGCCCGGTTTCCATTCCCGTGACCTGCCTCATTAGCGGCATGGGCATCGTGGAGGAAGCGAAGGACATCACCGGTTCGTCGATCCGGCGCGGGGGTTCCGTTCTTGCGATCCTCGGCACGACTGGCGATGCCATGGGCGGCAGTGTTTACGCACGGATCAAGGAAACGGTGGGCTCGCCTGTGCCGACGACCGATTGCGCGACCGCGCTGGAGAGTTACCGGAAATACTACGGAGCCTTGCGCGAGGGATGGATTCTCTCCGCCCATGATCTCTCCGAGGGCGGCCTCGCCGTCACGGCGGCGGAGATGGGCTTCGCGATGAAAGCCGGCGTTGAGATCGATCTCGACGCGCTGCCGTTCTCGGGAACCAACGACACCCCGGTGACGCGCCTCTTCTCCGAAGGCACCTCGCGGATTCTCATCGAGATCGATCCCGCGAACCTCGAAGCCGTGCGCGCCCAATTCGAGGGATCCACTTTCGCGGTGATCGGCTCGACCGACGCCCGGCACCGTGACTTCCGCGTCCGTGCCGGCGGCACCGATGTGATCAATCTCCCGCTTTCCGAACTGAAAGACCTATGGAAAAACGGCCTCACGCCCTATTACTGAAATTCCCTGGCACGAACTGCGACGCCGAGACTGCCCGGGCCCTCGAGGTCGTCGGCTTCTCGGCCGAAGTCCTGCCGATCACGCTGGCTGACCAGGAGCATCTCGCGGCGGCCGATCTGGTTGTCCTCTCGGGCGGCTTCAGCTACGGCGATTACGTCATGGCCGGACGCCTCGCGCAGCTTGAGACGGAGCGTCGTCTGGGCAACGCCCTCCAGGATTTCCGCGCCCGCGGCGGCTACATCCTCGGGATCTGCAATGGCTTCCAGATTCTCACGAAAGTCGGCTTGCTTCCGGAAGGCAGCCTGATTCACAACACAAGCGGTCGCTTCCTGTGCCGCTGGGTGACTCTCAATAAGGAGAAAGTCGAAAGCCCCTTCCTCCACGGCCTGCCTGATAGCTTCGAGTTACCCGTCGCGCATGCCGAAGGGCGATTTGTGGCGGCGGACGGCGCGGCCGAGAAGTATCTTGCCGCAGGTTTGGTGCCGCTGACTTACGGCGACGACATCAATGGCTCGACCTGCGCCATCGCCGGTCTCCAGGATCGCGAGGGTCATGTCTTTGGACTCATGCCGCACCCGGAGCGCTTCCTTTATCGCAACCACCACTACGATCCCGATTGGAACGGTGACACTGAATGGGGCTGGGGTTACTACATGTTCCAGTCCATCTACCACACCATCGCCGCCCAGCTTCCCGCCCATGTCTGACGACCAGAAACTCACTTACAAGGAAGCGGGGGTCGATATCAAGGAGGCCGCCTCGCTCGTTGGCGATATCGGCGAACTGCGGAAGCGCACCGAGCAAAAGCGCTCGCTTTTCGGAGCCTTCGGACTCTTCGCGGCCGGCTTCGATCTCAGTGCTTACAAGGAACCGGTCATCTTCACGGGCTGCGACGGCGTGGGGACGAAGCTCGAATTGCTTCTCGAACACGATCTGCTCGAAACGGCGGGCAAGGATCTCGTCGCGATGTCGATCAATGACATCCTTACCACCGGGGCCGATCCGATCATGTTCCTCGACTACGTCGGCGTCGGTAAGCTCGACAAGGCGAAGATCGCCCGCATGATCACCGGCATCGTGGAATGGTGTGAGGCCTGCGATTGCATCCTCGCCGGCGGCGAAACGGCGGAGATGCCGGGACTGGTCGCCGGGGATATGATCGAGCTGGCGGGCTTTGCCATTGGCGTGGCCGAAAAGCCCGATGTCATCGATCCCTCCGCCGTCATTCCCGGTGACGTGCTGGTCGGCTTCGCCTCCGATGGCTTCCACGCGAATGGCTGGAGTCTGGTGCGCCGGATTCTTGCGAAGTATCCCGGCGAGTTCTCGAAAGAGGACATCGTCACCATGCTCGCGCCGACCCGCCTTTACCACGATGTCGTGCATGGCTTCCGAGGACTCAGCGTAAAGCCCAAGGCCTACGCCCACATTACTGGCGGCGGTCTGCCGGAGAACCTCGAACGCGTTCTTTCCGGACACGGAGCCGCTCTTGAGATTCCGATGTGGGAGAATCCGGCGATTCAGAAAGTGCTGGCCCATGTCGATGCCGAAGACGCCAACTGGACTTTCAACATGGGAATCGGCTGGGTCGCGATCATTGCGAAGGAAGACGCCGAACGCGCGCTCTCGCTCGACGGTGCGCTCCGCTTGGGAGAAGTCGGGGGAGGGAAACTGACGGTTTCCATCCGCTAGCCACATGAGCGATTTCCTCACCCACGAATGCGGCATCGCGCTTCTGCGGATGAAGAAGCCGCTCGCCTACTATCTCGATAAGTACGGCACGACGCTTTATGCGTTCAACAAACTTTTCCTTCTCATGGAGAAGCAGCACAATCGTGGGCACGACGGAATCGGGATCGGTTGCGTGAAACTGAACATGCCGCTCGGGCAGCCGTATATCTTCCGCTACCGGAATTCGCGCAAGGATTCCCTGACCTACAGTTTTCAAAAGCAGGTCAAGAACTTCGAGAAGCTGGTCAAGAAGGGCGTCATGAATGAGAACGACCCCGAAAGCGTGAAGCGTCACTTCGGCTTCGCCGGTGAGGTTCTCATGGGGCACCTGCGCTATGGGACTTCGGGCGTTTTCGACGAGGGTTCGTGCCATCCTTATGTGCGTCGGAGTAACTGGGAGACACGCAGTCTCATGGTGCTGGGGAACTTCAATATGGCGAACGCCGCCGAGTTGACGCGCTTGCTCATCGAGCGCGGCCAGCACCCGGTTTTCGGCACCGATACGCAGACCGTGCTGGAGGAGATCGGTTACCACCTCGACGAGGAACATACCGATATCTATCGGCAGAAGCGCGACGAGGGCATACCCGGTCAGGAAATTCCCGGAGTCATCAGTCGGCAGCTCGATGTTTCCGCCATTCTGCGGCGCTCGGCCGAGGCTTGGGACGGTGGCTACACCATCGCGGGAGCGGTCGGGAATGGAGACTGCTTTGTCATGCGCGATCCGTTGGGAATCCGTCCCTGCTATTACTTCGAGAACGACGACTTCCACGGCTTCGCCTCCGAGCGGGTCCCACTGATGACGGTGTTCGATCTCGCGCAGGACGAGATCCAGGAACTGCCGCCCGGCCATGTCGCGTCGATCAAGCACACCGGCGAATTCAAAATGGAGGCCTTCGCGGAGCCCTGCGAGCCGCGGCCGTGCTCGTTCGAGCGGATCTATTTTTCCCGTGGCAATGATCCGGAAATCTACCAGGAACGAAAGGCCCTCGGAGCCGCGCTCGTGCCGCAGATTCTCGGGCGGATCGACCGCGACCTTGAGAAGACGGTCTTCAGCTTCATTCCGAATACGGCGGAGACCGCTTATTACGGCATGATGGCCGGCTTGCGCGAGAACCGTCGGAATGAGGTCAAGCGGGACATTCTCGATGCGAGCGCGAAAGGTTCGCTGAACGAGGAGATGCTTGATGATCTCATCCTGCGCAATTGGCCCCGGGGTGAAAAGATCGCGCATAAGGATATCAAGATGCGCACTTTCATCAGTCAGGAGAAAGGGCGGAAGCAACTCGTCTCGCACGTTTATGACATTACTTACGGTGTCGTGGGACCGGAACACAATCTCGTGGTGATCGACGACTCGATCGTGCGCGGCACGACGTTGCGCGAATCGATCCTCAAAATCCTCGGGCGCACGAATCCGAAGAAGATCGTCATCGTCTCGACGGCACCGCAAATCCGCTATCCCGACTGCTACGGGATCGATATGGCGGAACTCGGGAAGTTCATCGCCTTCCAGGCCGCGATCGATCTTTTGAAGATCCACGGCAAGGCGCATGTTATTTCCGATGTTTACGAGGCCTGCCGCGCCGAAATGCGCAAGCCCGTCGGAGAGATGCGGAATTGTGTGCAGGATATTTACCGTCCCTTCACCGCCGAACAGATTTCGGAACAGATCGCCTGCCTCGTCAAACCGCAGGACACGCCGTGGAAGGGCGCGGTCGAGGTCATCTTCCAATCCATCGGAAACCTCCGTGCGTCAATTTCGGAGAATTGCGGTGACTGGTATTTCACCGGCGATTATCCCACGCCCAGCGGCTTCGCCGTCGTGAATCGGGCCTTCATCCAGTTCTACGACAAAGTCGACGGCCGCCCTTATGACTTGCCGATCTGAGCCGACGCGGCCCGAACGTAGTGGGGGCATCCTGCCCCCACGGCTTTTTATGACGGGCGGACTGAAAAGTCCGCCCCACAGACACGGAATTGGAAATCCGTGCTGCGGCCTAATGTCACTTTATCAATCTCACTTCATCCTTCTAACTTCATGAAAATCCTTGTCGCCGGAAAAGGCGGGCGTGAGCACGCGCTTGTGACCGCCCTTCTCGAATCGCCCTCGAAACCCGATGTCTATTGCTATCCCGGTAGCGATGCCATCCTGCGGATCGCCAAGGCGGCGGATGCTTCGGTGAAGGATGTCGATTCGCTGGTTTCGTTCATGGTCGGAGAGGGAATCGACCTTTGCGTCGGAGGCGAGGAAAGCTTTCTCGCGCAAGGGCTCGCCGACAAGGCGCGTGCGGCGGGGATTCCGACCTGGGGGCCGGTGAAGGATTCCGCCCGGTTGGAAGCGAGCAAGGAATTCGCGAAGGAATTCATGGTGCGCCATGAGATCCCAACGGGCGGTTATGCGGCAGTGGAAACTTATGACGAGGCAAAGGCGGCGATCACTTCGTATCCCACGGTGCTGAAGTTCGATGGTCTCGCGGCGGGCAAGGGCGTGGCCGTGTGTGCCACGGAGGCGGAAGCGGAGGCGTTTCTGCGGGAAGTGCTCGTCGAGCGCAAGTTCGGCGAGGGGCGGCTGCTCGTCGAGGAATGTCTCGAAGGCCCCGAGGTCTCGGTCATCAGCGCGGTCAGCGACGGGCAATACCGGGTTTTCACTCCCGCCCGCGATTACAAGCGGATCGGGGACAACGACGAGGGTCCGAATACCGGCGGTATGGGTGCGGTGGCCTCGCGGGTGCTTGTCGATGCCGAGATGCTGCAACGGATCGAGGACACGGTAGTGCGGCCTTCCGTCGAGGGATTGGTGCGCGATGGGATGGATTTCCGGGGCTTCCTCTACTGTGGTCTGATGCTGACCCAGGAAGGGCCGAAACTCCTCGAATACAACTGCCGCTTCGGCGATCCCGAGGCCCAGGCCGTGCTTCCGCTCGTGCAGGGCGATTTCGCGGAGTTTCTCTTCCACGGCGCCAAGGGAATCCTGAGCGACGATCTGATTTCCTTCGGCGAACGCTGGAGCATCTGCCTCGTCCTCGCCTCCGCCGGCTATCCGGCCAGCTCGCGGGCGGGCGATGTCATCACCGGTCTCGAAACAGTCGAAGGCGCGCGCGTTTACCATGCTGGCACCCGTCTCAATGCCGAGGGTGAATTTGAAACCAACGGTGGTCGTGTCCTCGCCGTCGTCGCCCAGGGCGAGACCCGCGAGGAAGCCCTCTCGACCGCAACCCACGAGGCCGCCAAAGTCGACTTCCCCGGGTCCCAACGCCGCTCCGACATCGGGCGGCTGCATTTCTGAGTGGGACAAGGAATTCTCGTCATTGAAAATCCGTCTTCACCAACCGTTCGGACTGGACAGCGAGCCGGGCTTGCCTAAGCTCGATGACTGGCGGCATGATGCCGCTTCCCGTTCATGAAGCCCGTTTTCTATCCGAGTTCTTCTATTCCATTTGCTTGTCCGCTATGACCCAACACGCCCACCACGACGGGGACACGGTGCTGGACGAGCGCGGGATCGCGCACAAGCTGCATCGCGTCGCCCTCCAGATTCTGGAGGAACATCCGGACGGCGATTTCGCTTTCGTGGGGATCCACAAGCGCGGGGTGCTCGTGGCCGAGCGGGTAAGGGAGTTCCTGGCGAAGGAAGGGCTGGAGAAGGTGCCGATGGGGACGCTGGATATCGCGTTTTTCCGCGACGACCTCCACCACCGGACGACGAATCCGGAAGTGCAGAGTTCGGATATTTCCTTTGGTGTCGACGGCGCGCACGTCATTCTTTTCGACGATGTTCTTTACACGGCGCGAACGATCCGCTCGGCCATCGACGCGCTGATGTCGTACGGGCGTCCGGAGCGGGTTGAACTGGCGGTGCTCATCGACCGGGGAAACCGGGAGCTGCCGATCGAGGCGAACTACGTCGGCGAAACGATTGAAACCGAACGCGAGGATTACGTGCGGGTGAGCATGAAACCCATCGATGCCGAGGAATCGGTCGTGTTTTACCAAGGAGGAAAACCGCCCCGCTCATGAATCCGCGCAAAGACCTCCTGGATATCGAATCGCTGGACCGCGAGGAGATCGAGTTCATCCTCAAGACGGCCCAGCCCTTCAAGGATCTCTTCAAGAAGTCGGTCAAGAAGGTGCCGCCGCTGACGGGTCGCACGGTGCTGACCTTGTTCTACGAGCCCTCGACGCGGACGCGCTCTTCGTTCGAGGTCGCGGCGAAGCGGCTTTCGGCCGACGTGACGAATCTGGAGGTCGCGAACAGCTCGGTGGTGAAGGGGGAATCGATCCTCGATACGGTGGACACGCTCCAGGCGATGCGCACCGACTACATCATCGTGCGCCACAAGATGTCGGGGGTGCCGAATCTCATCGCGCGCCACACCGGAGCCTCGGTGATCAATGCGGGCGACGGCTATCACGCGCATCCGACGCAGGCCTTGCTCGATATGTTCACCCTGCGCGAGATCTATCCGGGGGATGCGACGGAGGGCAAGCGGGTTCTGATCGTCGGGGATATTCTGCACTCGCGGGTGGCGCGGTCCACGAGCCGGATCCTGACGAAGCTCGGGGTGCATGTCGGCGTGTTGGGGCCCGGAACGCTGGTGCCGGAAGGGCGGCCGCCGGAGATGCGGAAATTCCGGACCTTCGACGACGCGCTGGCGTGGAAGCCGGATGTTATTTATCTCCTGCGCGTGCAACACGAGCGGCAGGGGACGCCGGCTTTCCCAGGCGAGCAGGAATATCACAAGCATTACGGACTGACGACGGAACGTCTGAAACACGTGCGCGGGGAGGGGATCTGGGTCATGCATCCGGGGCCGGTGAACCGTGGTGTCGAGCTGACGGACGCGGTGATGACGTATGAGCGCTGTCTGATCAATGACCAGGTCGAGAACGGGATCGCGACGCGGATGGCGGTGCTTTACTGGCTGAAACCTACGGTGGAGAATTTGCGGTGAGTTTTCAGTTTTCAGAGTTCGGTTTTCAGTGATGAGCAATTCCAACTTCAACGCGCACGGAAGTAGCGGGGGCATCCTGCCCACGTTTTCGTTTGAAAGCGGGCGGACTGGAAAGTCCGCACGACGGACACGGATTTGGAAATCCGTGGTACGGGGAGGGCTGCGGAGCGCTATTCACTCATCTTTTTGCGCCTTCGGTGCCTCTTCGCGGCCCAACCAATTCTAAGCTTCTCGCACCATGATTGACTCCATTCTTTTTCGTAACGCCCGCATTGCCCGCGAGGATTCTCCGAAGCTTGCCGAGGGCGACGTCCTTGTCGAAGGCGCCAAGATTGTGGCGGTCGAGGTGGGCTTGAAGACTCCGGAAGGGGCGCGGGTCATAGATCTCGCGGGGAAGATCATGATGCCGGGGCTCTTTGACGTCCACGTCCATGTGCGCGAACCGGGGCGGACGGACAAGGAATCGATCCACACGGGAACCGAGGCCGCGATCAATGGCGGGGTGACGGGAATTCTTGCCATGCCGAACACGACGCCGGCCATCGACAGCGCGAGCCTGGTGCGCACGGTGCTGGACATCGCGGCGCGGGAGTCGCGGATTCCGGTCATGACTTCGGGCTGCATTACGAAGGGACGATTGGGACTGGAAATGGCGGGAATCGCGGGGATGGCGGATGCGGGAGTCGTGATGATTACCGACGATGGCGATCCGGTGGCGAACGCGCAGTTGCTCCGGCTCTCGATGGAATACGCGCGCGAGTTCGACCTCATCGTGGCCTCGCATTGCGAAACGAAGGAGCTTTCCGGCGCGGGAGCGATGAACGAGGGGAAGATCTCCTACAAGCACGGGATTCCTGGCATTCCTGCGATCAGCGAGGAAATCTGCCTCGACCGCGACATCCGTATCGGCCAGTACATCGGCTGTCACATTCATATCCAGCATGTGACGACGGCGCGGGGGATGGAGACGATCCGGAAGTTCAAGAACGAGGGCGTGAAGGTTACCTGCGAGGTCGCGCCCCACCATCTCTATTTCAACGAGACGCACATCATCGACTACGACACCCACTACAAGATGAACCCGCCGCTGCGGACGCCGGAGGACAACGAATTGTTGCTCCAGGGACTGATCGAGGGAGTCTTCGATGTCATCGCGACCGACCACGCGCCGCATACCGAGTTCGAGAAACAGCAGCAGGATTTCGTGAGTGCGCCGTTCGGGATCACGGGGCTGGAGACGGCCCTGCCGTCGCTTTTCCACTATTTCATCAAGACCGGAAGATTCGGTTGGGATCTGCTCGTGAAGCGTTACTCCGCGGAGCCGCGTCGGCTGGCGCGGAAGGAAGTTGTTTCCATCGCACCGGGGCAGGCGGCGGAACTCGTGGTCTTTGATCCCGAGGCCAAGACCCTCTTCAGCCGCGACTTCATGAAATCGAAGAGCGTGAACACGCCCTTCCTGGACAAGGAACTGGACGGGCGGGTGGAGATGGTGATGCTGAACGGGGAGTTTCTACTCGAGGGGAGGGGCGTATGAGCGCGTTCTCCGAATTGCTCTCCGCGCGGATTCGCGCGACCGGCTCCGCGCTGTGCGTGGGGATTGATCCTCGACTGGACACGCTGGGGCGCGACGCCGAGGCGTTGCTGGGGCGGCTCGTTGACGAGACGGCGGAATGCGCGGCGGCCTTCAAGCCGAACATGGCTTATTTCGAAGCCCAGGGCTCGGAGGGTTTTGCCTTGTTGGAGCGGGTGATCGCGAAGATTCCGCAGGAAGTGCCGGTGATCCTCGATGCGAAGCGGGGGGACATCGGAGCGACGCAGGAGTACTATGCGAAAGCCTATTTCGAGCGGATGGACGTGGCGGCGGTGACGCTGAGCGCCTACATGGGATTCGACGCCATCGAGCCTTTCCTGAAATACGAAGGGAAGGGCGTTTATCTGCTCGCGGTGACCTCGAATCCCGGTGCGAGCGATATTGAAACCCGTGTCCTCGACGATGGACGACAGGTTTTCGAACTGGTGGGCGACATGCGGGAGAGGGCGCTTGCGGAAGGGCTTCCGGGCGATGTCGGCTTCGTGGTCGGCTTGACCAATGCGACGCCGGAAGTACTCGCGGCGGTGCCGGACGGGCCGCTGCTGGTTCCGGGACTGGGAGCGCAGGGCGGGGAACTCGCGGGCCTCGCCGGGCAGGCGCGGACGGCCCCGATCGTGATCAATGTCTCGCGCGGGATTTTTCCCGGCGATCCGGCGAAATCGTTCGCCGAGCAGGCGCGGGACTATGCGGGACAGATCGCGGCGGCACTCTGAGGATTGGAAGATTTAAAAAGTAAATTCCGCCCACGGTCCGACAATTCGCTTGCATCGGAGCCGGTTGCGGAAATGATTGCGGATGGGCGACCCAATTTCACTCGGACTCAGTTTCGACGATGTTCTTATCATTCCGCAACGCAGCGGAATCCTCCCGGCTGACGCCGATCTCAGCACGCGGCTGACCTCCGCCATCGGGCTCAATATTCCGATCATTTCCTCGGCGATGGACACGGTGACGGAAGCGGAACTGGCGACCGCGCTTTCCCGGGAGGGGGGCATCGGGGTTGTGCACCGGAATTGTCCGATCGCGGAGCAGGCGGGATTCGTGGCCAAGGTAAAGCGATCCGAGAACACGGTGATCCGCACGCCGGCCACGGTGACGGCCGACATGACCCTGGGACAGCTCCATCGGGTGATGGACGAACAGGGCGTCTCCGGTTTCCCGGTC
The DNA here is from genome assembly GCA_024641425.1 of Verrucomicrobiales bacterium. Taxonomy (GTDB): domain Bacteria; phylum Verrucomicrobiota; class Verrucomicrobiia; order Verrucomicrobiales; family DEV007; genus JAHEDC01. The sequence continues at coordinate 11,376 of JAHEDC010000053.1, forward strand.
ATCGATCATGACGGGATGCTCGTGGGGATGGTGACGACGCGTGACATTTGGTACGTCGAGGACGAGTCGGTGAAGGTGGGCACGCTGATGACGCCGCGCGAACGGCTGGTCACGGCGGCGAAGGACGCGACGCAGGATGAGGCGCGGAAGATTCTCTACCAGAACCGATTGGAGAAGATTCCGCTGGTCGACGAGGACGGAAAACTGGCGGGACTGATCACGGCGAAGGATATCGAGATCCGGAAGAAATACACGAACGCCTGCAAGGATCCGAACGGGCAACTCCGCGTCGGCGGCGCCGTTGGGGTGGGCGAGGACATCCACGAGCGGGCGGACGCCCTGGTCGCGGCGGGAGTCGACGCGTTGTTCATCGATGCAGCGACCGGGCATACGGACCGTGTGATCAAGGTGGTAGAGGATTTGAAATCACGCTTCGGGACCGATCTCGCGGTGGTGGCCGGGAACGTGGTGACCGAGCACGGGGCCCAGGATCTGATTTCGGCGGGCGTGAACGCGATCAAGGTGGGGGTCGGGCCGGGATCGATCTGCACGACGCGGGTCATTTCCGGAGTGGGAATGCCGCAGTTCACGGCCATCCAGAACGTCTCGCGGATTGCGCGCGAGCATGGCGTACCGGTCATCGCCGACGGCGGAATCCGCTATTCGGGAGACATCGTGAAGGCCCTGGCGGCGGGGGCGGACTGCGTGATGCTCGGCTCGCTCCTCGCGGGGACGCGCGAGAGCCCGGGCGCGATGGTGAACTGGCAGGGCCGGACGTTCAAGGAATACCGGGGGATGGGATCGGTGAAGGCCATGCGCCGGGGATCCGGCGACCGCTACGGGCAGAATTCCTCCGGAAAACTCGTTGCGGAAGGCGTCGAGGGCCGCGTGCCCTATCGCGGGCGGCTTAGCGACATGGTCTTCCAGCTTCTTGGCGGTCTTCGCTCCGGGATGGGCTATGTCGGGGCCCTTACCCTCAAGGAACTGCGCGAACGCGCCGTCTTCGTCCGCATCACCCAAGGGGGACTCCGTGAAAGCCACACCCACGACATCGTGGTGACCGAGGAACCGGTGAATTACCAAAGCATGGAAGGCTGAGCGCGACGTCCGGCCGGTCCTCCCCTACTTACCTCTTTTGTCCCTACCCTGATGGAAATTGATCCGCAGATTGCCGTTATCGACTTCGGCTCCCAGTATACCCAGCTCATCGTGCGCCGTCTGCGCGAACTCGGGTGGTTTTCGAAACTGTACCAGCCCTCTGAATTGCGCGAGACGGGCAGCCCGAAGGCGGTCATTCTCTCGGGCGGGCCGCGCAGCGTGTCGGAGGCGGATGCGCCGGATATTGATTTCGAGTATCTGCGGGGTCTCGGCGTTCCGGTGCTGGGGGTTTGCTATGGCATGCAGCTGCTGAACAAGAAGTGGGGCGGGGTGGTTTCGCCGGGAAAGACGCGCGAGTACGGGCCGGCGCAGTTGCGTCCGGTGGGGGACGGGAATCCCGACCCGCTTTTCGCGGGAGTGAGCGCGAGTTCGCGGATCTGGATGAGCCATTCGGATACCTGCACCCAACTGCCCGAGGGAGCGAAAGTCATTGGGACAAACAGCGAGGGAGTGGCGGTCGCGTTGCGATGGGCGGACGGTTCCTACGGAATCCAGTTCCACCCCGAGGTCACGCACAGCCACGAGGGGCGGCAGATCCTCCAGAACTTCGTCGACATGATCGACGACGAGCCGGGGTTTCGCATGGAGTCGTTCAAGGACATGCTGGTCGAGAAGATCCGGGTGGAAGTCGGTGAGCGCGAGGTTGTCTGCGGTGTTTCCGGTGGGGTCGACTCGACCGTGCTGGCCATCCTCCTCCATGAGGCCGGCGTGAAACTGCGCTGCATCTTCGTTGACAACGGGCTGATGCGAATGGACGAGGCCGACGAGGTGCGGGCGCAATTCAGAACGCTGGGGGCCGAACTGGAAGTGGTCGACGCGAGCGAGCGCTTCCTCGCGAAACTCGAGGGCGTGGACGAGCCGGAGGAAAAGCGGCGGCGGATCGGCGATCTTTTCGTCGATGTTTTCTTCGAGGCGGCGGCGAACGTCGAGTTGCTCGCGCAGGGGACGTTGTATCCGGATGTCATCGAGAGCGCGACGAGCGGCTCGATCGCCTCGACGATCAAGACGCACCACAACCGGGTGAAACGGATTCTTGACCTCCAGCGCGAGGGGAAGGTTATCGAGCCCCTGGCCGAACTTTTCAAGGACGAGGTGAGGGCGCTGGGCGAAACGCTCGGGATCCCGCGCGAGATTCTTTTCCGCCACCCCTTTCCGGGGCCCGGTCTAGCCGTGCGCGTTCCGGGTGAGATCACGGCGGAAAAGCTGCGTATTGTCCGCGAAGGCGACGCGATTTTCATGCGCCATCTCAAGACAAGCGGCTGGTACGACCGCGTTTGGCAGGCCTACTGCGGACTCCTGCCGATCAAGACGGTGGGCGTGAAAGGGGACGAGCGCTCGTATGAATGGGCGGTGACGCTGCGCGCGGTGATCAGCGAGGACGCGATGACGGCGGACTGGGTCGAACTTCCCTACGAGTTGCTCCGTGCGATTTCCAATGAGATCTTGAATTCTGTTAGCGGTATCAACCGCGTGTTCTACGACATCTCGACCAAGCCGCCGGCGAGCATCGAACTCGAGTAATCGAGGGCGAGGCGGGAGGACTGGTCCGTGTTGGAGCAAAGCGCGTGTGCTATCGTCGTCCTTCCACCCCCTTTTGAAGACATTGAGCCAGTTCCGGAGTTTCGATCTCGCCCAAGGCGAGGACGGCAATTCCCTTGAGTTCCAGCGTGACGATCGTCGCGTCGTGTTTCTTGTCTTCGACACGCGACGTCTCTGCTACGCGGAGCTTTGCGTCCTCATCGACAACGGGAACGGGATGGATGAGGCAACAACGCGGATTTTCACGGAGCGCGCGAGGGTGGCCGCATCGATGGCGCATCCGGCGTGGGCCGCGCTTTTCGAATCCGGGGTCGACGACGGGGTCTTCTATTACGCGCGGGAATTCATCGACGGGGAGCGTCTTGGAGACTATGTGGAACGGGTCGGCCCGTTGCCTGACAGAATGGCCCTTGAGATCGTGATTCAATTGGGCGAGGCGTTGCTTGCGCTGGAAGACCATCCTGCCGTGGTGGCGGAGGTCGATCTCTATGACGCGCGGCTGTTTTGCGATAGCGAGGGATTCATCGCGTTGAAGATGCCAGGTTTTCCGCTCGAACCTGTGCTCCGCCGTCCGCGCGGATCTGTTGCGGCGGTGTCGTCGCGGTTGACCGAGGTATTCCGTCGTCTGGGACAGAGAGGCGGCGTCCTTCTGCAGAGTGAACTCGATCCCGGGGATGGCGAGGCCTTTCCGCTGGCGACGCTGTTGCGGCGAATGCGTGAGATCTGCGAGCGATCCCCCCAACGGGAACTCAGTTCCGATCTCTGGCCCCGTGGGATGTTGGCGGAGCAGATCTATCGTCGCCGGAAGCCAAAGGAGTTTCTCAGCCACGATTTCAGTTCGGTTCCGAACGCCGAGGATCCTTGGAATGCGTATTCCCAGACGCTCGTCGGGCCGAAGGGAAAGGTGCTGCGGCTTCAGGTGCTGCCTCCACCGCGCCTGTTGCGCGATGATTTCCTCAGTTTTCTCAAGGCGGGTGCCCAAGCGGCTGCGATCGCGGTTCATGCGCAGTGGAAAAACGACGACTTCCGGCTCCTCGCGGAGGAAACGGCACCGGGGCGATCCTTGGCGAATCTTCTTCGGAAGGGGGAAAAGCTGAGCTTGGGAGAGGAAAACCTGCTTTTGGAAAGGATTTCCGCCGCCGTCGTTTCCTTGGAGGCCGGTGGGGTCACGATTCCCGATTTTCGTCCGGAGAATGTTTTCGTCTGTTTTGAGGATCCGGCGAACGTCGATCTGGAGGCACTGGCCGATCAACGGCCATTGACAGTGTGGCCGGATTTTCACATCCGACTGCGCACGCATCTGACCATGAGCGGACTGACGCATCCGCCGGATGTTTGGGGAGCTTCCACTTCGTCGAACGCGGTCTTTGAGTACCTTTCCCTCCGCGGGCAAGGTCTTCGCGAAAAGGCGGCGCAACTGGTAGTGGAAGTCGCGCAATCGTCAGCGCGGGCATTGGCGGGCGGCGAGGATTTGGAGAGCGGGGAAAAGCCCGAAGGAGTGCGTCCGGAGTTCGTCGAGCCGGGGGCAGGGGAGGTGTTTTTCTCGGGAAGCGAATTACCAGGCTTGTCGGTTGCTGCGCAGGAGGACGTGCTGCCGCTCCCGCAAGACGAGGATCCCGGCGCGTGGGATGAATCGGCCTCGGCGCGATCACGCTCACCCGAGGGCGCGGACGATACGGAGTCGGATGACGATTACTGGGAAGACGATCCCGAAGCGCCTGCGGCGATATGGGGGGAAATGGGCCTCGTGCCGGTCGAGGATGAAGGCGAATACGAGGATGACGAGGAGGTTGCGATGGCAGAAGGCGAGATGGATTGGGATCCCGACGAAGAGGCGGAGGCGGCGTATTCCGGGCCAGTGCTGAGTCCCATTGCCGCCGCGATGGTCGGCGACGACCGCTTGGTCGAAGATGGCGCCGAATTGGTGCCTGAATGGGAGCCCGGCCGTCGCGGAACGGGCTGGTTGTGGATTTTGCTCTTCCTTGTCGGGGCCGGACTTTGCGGGATCGCCATCGCGCATTATACCGGTCAGGGTTTCTGGTTGAAGTAAGGCCGCTATTTCGCGCGTGACATCGGATGCCTGCCCGGGGTGCAATTCGGCATGAAGCATTTCCGAATTCTCCCGGCCCTATTCTCTCTCGTCTCCGTGGTTTGCGCGGGGGAGCCGCTGGCCCGAAGCGAGCCGGAGGCGGAGGGTGTTTCTTCAGTGGAGTTGCTGCGGCTTGTGGAAGCCTTGGATACCGAGGTCGAGGGCATGCACAGCGTGATGATCCTCCGGCACGGCAAGGTGATCGCCGAGGGATGGTGGGGGCCGTATGCCGCGGATCGGAATCACGTCCTTTACTCGCTGAGCAAGAGTTTCACATCGACGGCGGTCGGTATCGCGGTGGCCGAGGGAAGGTTTTCCCTCGACGATTCGGTGCTCGAATGCTTTCCCGAGGATGCTCCGGCGGAGCCTTCGGCCAACGTGAAGGCAATGCGGGTGCGCGACCTGCTCATGATGGGGGCGGGGCACGAGACGGAATCGCCGACGGCGAAGGAAACGATGTCGCCGGGGACATTCCTCGCGCATCCGGTTCCCTTCGCGCCGGGCACTCATTTTCGTTACAATACGGCGGCCACCTTCATGTGTTCGGCCATCGTGCAGAAGCGGACGGGGCGGACCGTTCTCGAATACTTGAAACCGCGTCTTCTCGAGCCTCTCGGGATCGAGAATCCCGTGTGGGATTCGAACTTCCAGGGGATCAATCTGGGCGGCTACGGATTGCGGGTACGAACCGAGGACATCGCGAAACTCGGGCAATTGTATCTCCGGCGCGGCGAGTGGAACGGGAAGCGGATCCTTTCACCCGAGTGGGTTGAAATGGCGACTTCGAAGCAGATCGACAACGGCTCCGATCCGAACAGCGATTGGAATCAGGGGTATGGCTTTCAATTTTGGCGGTGCCGCCATGGCGCGTACCGTGGGGATGGTGCCTTCGGGCAATACTGCGTCGTGTTGCCGGAGAAGGATGTGGTGGTGGCGATCACGAGCGGCATGGGGAACATGGGAGCGGTCCTGAACCTCCTCTGGGACAAACTACTCCCGGCGATCAAGCTCGAGGCCTTGCCATCGGACCCCGCCGCCGCCATGGCGCTCGGGGATAAGCTCGGGGGTCTGGAATTGCGCGCGGCGGAAGGGCTGGCGGTGTCGCCGATCACGCAAAGGATTTCCGGCAAGATATTCCGTTTTCCGGAGAACCCGAGGAGGCTGGAGGCGATCTCCGTGGTCGCCGCCGCCGAGAACTCGTTGACGCTGCTCGCGAGGGTCGATGGCGAGGAGATGCGTTTTCGGTTTGGTCACGGTGAATGGGCATTGGGTCGCGGGCCTTTCGGAGCCGGGAATCTCGCCGAGTTTCCCGACGAGCCGCTGGCTGGAACCTATGGATGGAAATCCGAGGACACCTGCGAACTTCGCCTTTGCGCGGTGGAGACGCCTTTCGTGGCAACGTGGAGGGTCCGTTTCGAGGGCGGCTCGGCAATCCTCGATGCCGAAGTGAATGTCGCTTTCGGGCCGACGAAAATGCCAACGCTGACGGGAACAGCGAAGGAGTAGACCAAGCCCTCTCCCGGGGTGAATGCCATCGACAGAATGACTCCAGGCCGTCCAAGTTCGGATGGCCGCGGATTCATCGTGAAGGGCCATGGGGCGATGCCTGCAACATTTCGATCCCCTGCGGAGGCGATGCAACAAAATGATCCCTTGCCCCGCGAACGAAAGCGAGACCCCATTCGCGACCATCCACCTCGCGATGTGCAGAGCGATTCCCGTCCGCGTCCTGCGCGAATTTGATGGCGGCTTGCTGGGGTGGCGAGGAGGCGGCGAAGCGGTCTCCCTCGCGCATTCCGGCGGCATCGAAATCGGCAGGCACAAAGGTGAGCGCCCGTTTCGCGCGCGTGCCTTCGGTCTGTGGCGGGGAAGATTCTGGGCCGGAGTCAGGCGTTCACGCGATGATCTCCCACGGACTATGATGAAGCGCCTGCTTGGCGGGATTGGCTGTGGTGGCGCTCAGAAGCGCCTTTCTAGCAGGGCTTCAGGTGTCGTCCGGAGATTCCATTGATTCGCGATCGATGGGAGTATCGGAATGAAAACTCCCCCGTGTGAGCCCATTCGCGAGGAGGGGCACTGCGGCGAGCGCGAAGGCTGAGGGCTTGCGTCGTGGATTTTCCAAGAGCAGGATCGCGACAGCATTACCAGCAAATTGCATTTCTGGGAAATATGTTCCGAGCCTCTCGAGGGAATCGATTTCGCGGAGAACTCGCACGCGTCTTGCTTATTGCGTGGTAGTTGAGTCGCCTTCAGTTTTCCAGATCCTCAACCCCGCTTCCAGAAATCGATGAACTCTCTTCCCTCTTCCTTCCGCGCCGTGCTTTTCGGCATTTTTGCCGTCATCCCTGCCGTCTCGCTCGCGGGGCCCAATTTGCTTTTGAACCCGTCGGGCCAGGGAGGGGCGACGACGGACTGGACGGTGATCGCGGCGGGTGGGGACGGTTGGGCAATCAATGGCGCCTCCTTTGACTCGGACGGCGCCTCGTTCATCACGTCCTACAATTTCTGTCGACGATCGCAGACGATCGACTTGCTGGCATCCGGCTATACCGAGGCGTTTTTGGATGGGGCGCCGCCGATTCGCGCCCGGGAGGCTTTCCGGGGATTCGCAGGCGCGAACGTGGCGGATTTGTACTATCTCCGGGTCGAACTGCGGGATGCGAATGGTGCCGTCATCGACAGTTGGAGCGCGGGAACGCAGTCCGCACCGCTGGTGGCAGGCGCAGCTTGGCAGGTGCAGGAGCACCTTTTTGAAAACTATCCCCCGGGCGTGCGTCAGATTTACTGGGAGGACGGCGGGGATGACGCGGAGTTTTGGGCGGGGCATTACGGGACGTTGCTCGATGCGGCGTTTCTCGAGTTCGCCGATCCCGCTCCCACGGCGATCCATCTGGTGCCGGGCACCTATCCGGTCAGCGCTCCGGCGGGCGGGGTGGCGGGCTATCTGGAAACGGACGACAACGAGGGCTCGACGCACGTTTACGCTCTGGTCGGGGAGACGGTCCCCGTGACGCTGATTCCCGAAGGGGCATCATGGGCTTATCTGGACAATGGGTCGGATCAGGGAGTTGCGTGGAAAGAACGGGTCTTCGACGACAGCGGATGGGCTACGGGAAATGCGCAACTGGGCTATGGCGAAGGCGACGAGGCGACACCGATTGGAGGGGTGGGCGTGCATTTGACGAATTATTTCCGGCATCGTTTTACCTTGAACGCCGGAGAGCTCGCGGCCCTCCAGGGGCTGCGGATGCGTCTGAAACGCGACGATGGGGCGGTCGTCTATCTGAACGGAACGGAGGTGGCGCGTGACGGGATGCCTGCGGGGACGATCCTTTTCAATACGGCGGCTTCCGGAGCCGTCGCGGATGACGGGCAAGGGTTCCACGATTTCACTTTGCCGTCGGGAGGGCTGCTCGAAGGCGAAAACGTCCTCGCGGTGGAGATTCATCAGCCGAATCTGACAAGCAGCGACGCGAGCTTTGATCTGGAACTTATCGGGGACTCGTTAGCGAACAACTATGACAACGCGCTCTTCACGATAAACGGGGCTCAACTCCACTTCGCGCAGGCTGGTCCCTCGGTGCCCGTGACGGTCGGTGCGATGTGGACGGTGAACGTGCGGGTGACTGACGATGGTGGGAATACGCTGGTGCAACCGCTGACAGTGACAGGCATCCCGAATCCGACGCAGTCGCCGACCGCGATCACCGCGACTCCGGGTTTCGTTACGGAAGGCCTCCCGGCGGGAACCGAGGTGGGAGTGCTTGCCTCG
>JAHEDC010000466.1 GCA_024641425.1 Verrucomicrobiales bacterium
ATCTTTGTCAGCACACCTGTCCGATAGAGCTCAACCCGACGCTTCTGGATCTGATAGGCGACCATCGCCTTGTCCACATCGTTCAACACTTTGTTCGCTATGAACTGCTGGTCATTTTGAGCCCGCATCTTCTGGATAAGAGCCTTGGCACGCTCGCTTTGATTGCGATCGCTGAGGGGAATGGGGATGCTGAATCCGACGTTGTAAGTGCTTCCGGCACCCGGAACGCTTTCGATACTCGCCCCGACAGTTATGTCCGGAATGCGTTGGGCGTTCTGCAACCGAATGGACGCATCGGCGGCGGTCTCACTAAGTTGCGCGGCTTTCAGGTCAGGGCGGGCGGCGATCGCCTTGTCCCTGAGGTCGGAAGGGGTGAAATCGTAAAGCTTGTAGTAGTCGATCGCCCCTGCGGCCTCGACATTCATGATCCGATAGTCACCGCCCAGCGTGAACCTGAGATCGCGCAGGGCGAGCTCGTAATCACTTTCTGCACTCGCCACATCATTATCGAATGTGAGTTGCTCGATCTCGAGCCGTTTCAGATCGAGCCCCGAGATCTCGCCCAGTTTGAACACGTCGTTCGTGTGACTGACGATCTCCGAAAACGTATTCTTGTTCTCTTTCGCCAGATCGAAAAGCGATTTCGTGAGGAGCACCGAATAGAATTTTCGCTTTACGTCGCTGGTCAACTGCCATAGGACGATCTGAAATTCAGCCTGTGCAAGCTCGGAGTCCTTGTTGGCAGCATCGACCCTCTTCTGGCGTTTTCCTCCCAACTCGAAAGTCTGGGAGATCCCATAGGCATACTTCTGCGGTTTAAGAACACTCGGTCCGAAAGTGATCGGGACGTCGCCTGCTTCGAAGCCGACCTCAGGATTGGGCCAGAGTTTCGCGCTCAGTTTTTCCGCATCCACCAGATCAACGTCAAATCGAGCTGCTGCCAACTCCAGATTCTGTTGAAGGAAGATCGAAACAGCGTCATCCAGCGTGATAGCCCTCGTCTGGCGAGTCGACTGCTGGGCCGATCCGCGCGCGTTTGTCGCCGCGACCGGTATGATCGAGGAATCTTGTGAATAGGCTGGCTGAATCAGGAGCGTTAACAGCAGCAGAAATGCCGGAAAGTGTGGACGACGGCGACAGCATGAAGCTGTGCGTTCGTACCGGGCGACCCGCCCCCCGCAACTTGACGGGACACCCCTTCCGCCCAGGAGTCGCGGATACTTGTTTGCTTTGCTGGTTTGAAAATACATGCGATCACCTCGCTCCAATCATTTTGATTGAAGTGTTTTAGCTGCCCAGGCGCAAGAAACGCCGGCCGCAGGATTACTACGTGGCTTTTGTGATCTGGTAGTGCTGGCGATCCTTAGCCACACCTCCGGGTAACATTTAGCTGCTCGGCGGTGCGCGGCCCGACAGGCGGGCGATCGGTCTGCTGGAGATCGGTCTGAGGTGGAACGAATGCGTGAGTACTGATTCGGACGAAACCAGTTCCAGGGGGATTGCGCCAACCTTGTATGAGTTGACGCTGCAGTCAAAGAGGTGCAGGCGGAGAAGGCAGATCAGACAACCGTGTGCTTCAGACTGGCCATAACGCGGACCACTTGATAAAAAGAATACTTGTCCGGTCGGACTTTTAGCGATGTGATTTCCAATTCCGGACGGATCATCTGTGTGGCGGTGGGCAGACCCAAAAGTTACGGAGCAGATGATGCCGAAAAGCAACACACAGACAATTCCGCGCGCCAATGGCGTGTGAATACGACCCGAGTCTGAATGGCCGGCAAATTTCACTTGGTCAGCAATGATTGAAGAATATCAATTTGGGTAGATTATTGGTTCAGCTTTGAGCGCTGTCAAATAGATAATGGTCTTATTCGGGATTCGGAAGTTGAGAGGCGTCTTCTCGGCGCGTCCGGCAGGGGTGAGATTTGAAAGACTCGACAGACTCAAAAGACTTCGCGCGTTCCGGCGCATTGGGCAGGCACAAGATCTGCCCCTACGGAACTCAAAAGACTTGTTCGCGCTTCTAGGCGCATTGGGCAGGCACAAGACCTGCCCCTACGGAACTCAAAAGACTTGTTCGCGCTTCTAGGCGCATTGGGCAGGCACAAGACCTGCCCCTACGGAACTCTAAAGACTTCGCGCGTTCCGGCGCATTGGGCAGGCAAAAGACCTGCCCCTACGGAACTCAAAAGACTTGTTCGCGCTTCTAGGCGCATTGGGCAGGCACAAGACCTGCCCCTACGGAACTCAAAAGACTTGTTCGCGCTTCTAGGCGCATTGGGCAGGCACAAGACCTGCCCCTCCGGGAGACTCGTCAGACTCGATAGACTCGATCGACTCAAGAGACTCCTACGCGTCCCGTGTGAACAACTCCGCGAAATCCTCTTCGGGCGTCGGGGCGACCGAGACAAGATTCATATTCTCCTCGACGTGGGCGACCGAACTCATTCCTACAAGCGCGGTCGAAATACCCGGCGTTGATCTAACGAACTGAATGCTCGTCATCGCGTCAGTTGTCTGGTTTCCAAGAGTACCGCGAACATAGATCGGCACATTTTGCGATAGCTTTCCTTGAAGGATCGAGGCGCTTGCCATCACCGTGATCCCAAGATCCTCCGCCGCCTGAACTGGGGTAACCGCCCTTCCGTTCGCCGACTGATTGGGGACCAGGTATGCTTCCGGCATCGCAAGATTGTGCGGGAGTTGTATGAACCTGAATCCGTGATCTTCGCCGCCGACCTGCCGCGCGGCCCTGACAAATCCTTCGAGCGAGTGATACCCGGGTTCAGAAGGCGTAACCCTGAAACCCTTCCAGGTCGCGACGCCGTAGGCGCGCAGTTTCCCCGCATTACGAAGTTCCTCAAGCCTTTCGAATGCCTTCGCAATCCTGGCCTCGAATGTGTATCGGTCGACAGAAGCAAGTTGCGATTCCGGATTGTGCAGATAGAACAGGTCGAGTGTTTCGATACCCAGATTGCCACGAGACTGTTCGATCTGCGCCTCCAGGTAATCGGGAGCAATACAGTGGCTTCCGCCTGCGAGATCGTCGGCCTTTGCCAGACCCTTATTCACAAAATTCTCTTCGAAAAAGCCGGCGACATCCGAAATCGGCTCTCCGTCAAAAGCAAGGTATCCGGCTTTTGTGGCGATAAAGACCTCTTCCCTCTCAAGACTGCCCTCTAGCGCCTTGAGCGCGGCTCCTATGCTCCGTTCGCTCCGTTGAAAACGGTAATTTGCCGCGGTATCGATCACGTTTCCGCCAAGCTCGATGAACCTGATCACGGAATCAGTGTAGCGGTGGTCGGTCTCCTGGTCCCATTTACCAAGGTAAGTCCCGATCCCGATCGAAGAAAGCCAGAGTCCTCCAACATCGCGAAAATGTCCTTTCGCCGCGCCGCCGAATCTCGAAGCGAAGTTCCCGGTCCCTTCATTCGTAGCAAACCCTTTGATCATAAGTTCTTTCCTGACAATACTTCCGAAACTATCAACGCGATCTCGCCAAGTCCGTCCGCGTCTATCCCGGAAAAATCGTCCACTTTGTCGCTGTCCACATCCAGCACACCGGCCGCCTCGCCATTCCCGTTGAAGAAAGGCACGACGATCTCCGACTTTGAAGCCGAACTGCAAACGATGTGGCCGGGGAACTCATCGACGTCGGGCACCACCAGTGTTTCGCGTTTCTCAAAAGCGGTCCCGCAAACACCCTTGCCAATGTCGATCCTGGTGCAGGCGAGCGGACCCTGAAACGGACCAAGCACGAGCTGACCATCTTTCTTCAAGTAAAATCCGACCCAAAAGAATCCGAACGCTTCCTTCAAGACCGCCGCTATATTTGCGAGGTTTGCCGTGATATCCGGCTCACCCTGAACAAGCGCCCGAATCTGGGGCGCGATCTCGACATAGATGGCGGCGCGATCCCCCGTCCGCGAGAATGAAATGCTCTCTGCCATACGCAAGAGTCTAGCACGAAGATCTTGCGCCGAACGAAAGTCGCCGGGGTGTCATTGCCAAGCATCTGCCAAGCCTGTAACTTTGAATCCATGCTGGAAAATGAACTTGAAGCGGCGCTGTCTCTCGCGAGGTCTGCAGGCGCCGCGATCCTTGAGATCTACGACAGAGGATTCAAGGTTGAACGGAAGTTTGTCACCGAAACCTATTCGGAACCGGTAACCATAGCGGACACGACCGCTTCACGCCTGATCGTCGAGGGCCTCGCCGAAGCGTTCCCCGAAGACGCGATCCTGTCGGAAGAAGAACCCGATGACACCCAAAGGCGGCTTGCTTCGGAGCGCGTCTGGATAATCGACCCTCTGGACGGAACACAGGGATTCACGGAAAAGATGGGCGATTTCGCTGTCCAGATAGGACTGGTGGTCGGCGGCGATCCGGTATTGGGAATCGTGTACCAGCCGATCGGCGACCGTTTGTTCTTTGCAACCGAAGGGGACGGGGCCTACTTATCCGAAAACAGTGGAGGCGCGGAACAACTGGCTGTGTCGGAAAAGACCGAGTTCAGCGAGATGACGATCGCCGTAAGCAGGTCCCACCGGAGCCCCAGGATTTCGAGAGTGTTTGAGCATTACGGTTTTAAGGACGAGTTCCGGCACGGATCTGTCGGACTAAAGGTCGGATTTCTGGCGCGCCGGATGGCGGACATCTACATACACCTTTCCCCATACACAAAGTTCTGGGATACTGCCGCACCGCAGATCATCCTTGAAGAGGCAGGCGGAGCGCTGACGGATATCTTCGGTGAAAGGATCGACTATGCCGCGCGCGATGTCTGCAACCAGAACGGGGTTTTCGCATCGAACGGCGCCTCGCAGGAGGCGGCGGTCAGGCACCTTCGGCCGCTGTTGACCGAGTTCGGGCGGCTTCGCATTAAGGACAAATAGACTGCAGAGAGCGCATAGGACACTTAGATTTTGAGGGAATCGCGCGTAATCCTCTGCGTTATTTGGGCTATCTGCGGTGGAAACAAAAAAAGGCGGGGACAAGCCCCGCCCATTTGCACGCGAGACGCGTGCGTTCCCTTTAGAATTTCAACCTGGCCCCGATCTGCGCCTGCCGCGGTTCCCCGAAGCCGGCCGTCACCGTACCGTCGAAGTTGAACGTCAACGGCCTGGGAAGGCTCCTCT
>JAHEDC010000054.1 GCA_024641425.1 Verrucomicrobiales bacterium
AAGCCGGCGGCATCATCACCCTTCAACTCGAACAGGAACAAACCGTGACTACGGAATAGCCATGAAGCTCCCCCGCCGCCACCGGATCGATGCCACCATCCCCTCGCTCGCGATGGGCGATATCGCTTTCCTGCTCCTTATCTTCTTCGTCATCCTCGCGCGGGCCCAGGACGAGAGCCATCTCCGCTGGCAACCCGCCCAGGCTCCCGACGTCCAGGCCACCCAGAATGCCCTCGCCAGCGTCGTCATCGATGCCGACCATCGCACCCACCTCAACGGTCGCGAGACCTCCATCGACCAACTCCCCGACAAACTCCGCGGCCTCCTCGGCGGCGCCGCACCCGGAGGCCGCACCGTCCTCCTCAAAGTCCACAAGACCACCGAAGCCAAATACTTCGAACCCGTCGTCGAAGCCATCTCCCTCGCCGGAGGCGACCTTACCCATGTTCTGGAACCGGAGGAGAATTAGTTATTCGTTATTCGTTATTTGGGAAAGACACCGGCGAAGCCGCTTCCACTTAAAACTTCACACTGAAAACTTAACAATCAGCATGCAAGACCTCAAACGCATCAAGACAAGCACGACCGCCACTGCCGCCGAGTTACGTGAGTTTCTCCGTGCCCTTCGCGGAAAGACTCCGACCGAGATGCTGGGCATCGTGGCCAGCAGCTCGCTCTTCCGCAGTCTTATCGTCGCGACCATCGGGACCGCCGCCCTCATCGCCGTCTTCACGATCATTCCCTTCGCCTGGGGGAAGATCTTCCACAATCCCGACGAGGCACCCGCCCTCCCGGTCGCGGAAGCGAAGTCCGAGACACCCGAGAACAAGCCCGCCAACCCCGAACCATCAATCGACACGCCGAAAGCCCCCGACAGAACCATCGATGCCCTCGGTGTCGGCGAGAGCAAGAATGCTCCCCCGCGAAGCAACCCTCTGGAAGGAGCAAGCGATGATCTCCTCGATGGTCTGGAGTAACCTCATGCCGCACGCACGGGCCTACTCGACATTGGAATGTCGAGCTACTTGCCCCCTTGTAGCTCGACATTCCAATGTCGAGCCGAACCTCGCCTGACTCGAGTTTCCATCGCCACCCCCGATTCGTGCCTATCCCCGACCTCCAGCATCTCCGCGCGACCCTCGCCCGCCTTTTCCAACCCGGGCGACGACATCTCGGGCTCACGTTTATCGCAGGGCTCCTCTGGCTCCTCGCCTGGTTTGATTGGTCCGCCTGGAACCTGCTGCCCGCCACTGCCGATACCGCCCTCTTCCTTCTCGGCGCGGGTGTCGCCGTTTACTGGCTTCGCCGCGCCCGCCTTTTCCCGACGATCCAACGGCGCCTCATTGCCACCATCGCCCTCCTTCCCCTCTGGCAAGCCACTCTCATCGGCGCTCGTCTGCTCGGTCTCGGAAGCATCGTCCGCGCGCTCTCCGTCACCGGCCTCGCCGCAAGCTTCTGCATCGGTCTCGCCTGGGTCGTGTGGTGGGTCGACCGCCGCACCCGCGCCGCCCTCGGCAACCGCTTCCGCGGGGCCCTCGAATTCGCCGGCCTCCCCGCCACCTCCGGCGCAGGCTCCGACGGACGCATCTGGAATCCCCTCGATCTCGACGCCTGGTACTACAACCGCCGCCATCCCCGGCTTGGACAATCGCTCGGCACCTTCGTCACTTACACCCTTGTGTTTTTCCTCATTGTCCTGCTCCTCACTCGACTCTCCGGTTGCCGCGAGATCTACGAGATGCCGGCGGGAGGAGGAAAGCCGGTGAAACTCCAGCAAATCGTCCGCATCCAGAAAGTCATCAAGAAGAAGTTCGTCATCAATCCCTACAGCGCGGTCCTCTTCAATCCCCCGCCCATCGATGATGTGAAACTCCAGCTCCTTGAGATCACCAAGCACGAATACAAGATCGGCTATGGCGAGGGCACCGCCGCCGGATTCGCCACCGGCACCGCGCGCGGCAAGGTGCGCCTTATCCGGCTCGAATACGACGGAGGCGACTGGGATCAGGATCTCTCGTCGAACGCCGATCTCAATCTCCTCATCGAATATGGCATTCGCACCGGTCAGGCCGTCAACGACCGCGCCGAATCGCGCCGCATCGCGCAGTTGCGGAATTTCCCGCCGACGAAGAGTCCCCCTTTCGTCTATCTCACCGGCCAACGTAATATCGAAGTCTCGGATCCGGATGTCGACATCCTCCGCGGGTATTTGCTGGAGAAACATGGCATGCTCTTCGCCGACAACGGGGGGAGTCCCGGCTGGCACGAACAGTTCTTCAACCTCATGCGCCGCGTCCTCCCGAACATCAAGCCGGTGCCCGTCCCCCTCGACCACGCGATCCACCGTGTCCCCTACGAAATTCCTTTCATGCCCTACGTCGCCCCCCACGGCGGTCGCGATGCCTGGGGCTGGGTCGTCGATTCCCGCCTCGTCGCCTACTACCATCCCGGCGACATCGGCGACGCCTGGGCCGACGGCCATGCCGGCGTGAAACGCGACATCTGGGAACATTCCTACCAACTCGGCGTCAACGTCATCTTCTACGCCCACGCCCAATACCACCAATGGCTCGACAATAGCGCCAAGTAAGACAATCCGTCCGAACGGAGTCCCCCTTGTCGCCGCCCGCGTGAGAGCGGGAAAAAGCGGATCGAGCGCGGCTCACCACACCGGCAGATCCGTGGGTTTTCCACTTCTTCAGGCTGCACCCACCCTCTGAAACCGGCCGGGCATAATCGGCGACGGCCTCGCGTTGATATCCTGCGTTTCTCGGAGGAAAGCCGAATTCGCGTGGCTTGGCGTCGGGCTCGCTTCGCCCGCTGCAAAGGGAATCGGGCAACGTCGAGGTGCCGTAGACCGAACCCGAGAAGAACTTTCGCCCCGCGTGTAAGAAAATGGCGTGAACGCGGTATCCCAATCATGAAAATGATCCTGAACACCACCAACCTGAGCACCGAAGTGTCGCCCTCATCCCCCTTCCCGATGGTCTGACGCGCTCATGACGTTTGATTTTTCGATTCACCCATTTTCACCTTGCATGCGATTCGCCTTACTCCCCTTCGACTCTCAGCGCCAACACGAAAAAAGCTATCCGGCATTCCCTTATGAAAACAGTCTTGACCCTCTTCATCCTCGCCTTTGGCGCGGCCAGCACAACCCAGGCGCAATCAAACCGAGAGATCGTCACCTTCGCCTTTGAAGGCACCCCCCAACCGGGGCAAGCGGTCTTCCTTTCGGGATCGCTTCCGGAACTGGGCGGAGACGACGTGGTGGCGTCGCGACGGATGGTGGAAGTGAATGCCGGGCGCTGGGAGTTGGATGTGGCCCTCCCCTTGAATCGGAGTTTCAGTTTCTCGTTCCTGAGTCGAATCGGGAGCGGTGCTCCGTTGGGAGATCCCGCGAACGGGACGACGCTGGCGGGACCCTTTGCAGGGATGACGCGCACGGAGGTTCTGGATCCTCCCAGTAAAGAGTTGACCTGGCATGGAAGCCTGACCAATCCCGTCCTGCACTGGCGACAGGATGACGGATCGTTCCTAACCCTCTCCCTGATGGTGAATGGAGCCGATTGGGTTTCCGGGGCCTTCGGCGAGAGCCATGTGGAGGTGGAGTTCTTTCTCACGGGAGACGGGGGAACCCGTGAACCTGCCGCCTTGGGTGGTGACCCGGCGGAGGATCCGACTTACCGCACGGGAATGCGGGAGATCTTCGTACAGGGAGGCGAACTCTTCGCCTATCGGCCCGCAGCCAGTATCTCGGCTTCGCGGCGCGACTACGATCCGGCCCAACCGCCCACGCTGACGTCCGTCTTTCTGGGCTATGTGAAGCGTTACCGCGTGTTCCTGCCGCGTGGCTATGCAGAGCACACGGAGCGCTACTATCCGGTGGTTTACGTGCCGACGGGGCAAGGTCTCTTCGACGATGACACGATCCCCGCGGCCGCGGCAATCGATGCGGATGGGGCGGCACTCACTTCGCTCGCCGCCGACGGTACGACGCATGAATGCATCACGGTGGCCATCGACGCCCGGGATCAGCTTGAGGATTTGGCCCTTCCTTATGCGGGCACGGACGGGCTCCCGGGTCCCTTTTTCGAGAACTACGCCAATTTCCTCCGCTTCGAGCTTTTGCCCCGCATCAACGAGAATTACCGAACGCTCGGTGGGGCGGAAAACGCGCTCCTGCTGGGATACGACAGCGCTTCCGCGCTCACGCTTTTTCTGGCCTGGGAACATCCGGAAAGCTTCGGTCGGGTGGGATTGCTCTCACTGCGAAATGCGTCGGGCCTGTTCCAGATCATCAGTCTTGATCGCAAGAAACCGGTCAAGGTGAGCGTGGCGCAAAGAATCCTTGAGGAATTGAATATCGGGACGCTGCGCGAGGCCCTGCTGGGCAAGGCCGGCAACCGCTACGCCCTCGGGGAGGATTGGCACGAATTTGCCTTCCCCAATCATCCCAATGACGGGCCCGCACTCTTGCGCGAGCGGTTGGCACCGGTGATGGCCGCCTTGCTTCCGACACGGGACGCACTGGACACGAGCCGGATGCGCTCGGCGAATCCCTTCTGGCTGACTTTTTACGGACTCACTTCCGCGGACTGGCCGCTGGATCCCGATGGCGACGGCTTCTCGACGCTTCAGGAGTATGACTTCGGCACCAGCCCGATCGATGGAGAGGATTTTCCCCGTGTGTCCGTGGATACGACCCCGGCTGCGCTGATCATGCGAATCGAATCGCGCCGGGGAGTTCGCTACCAGGTAGAGGAAAGCCCGGATCTCCGGGGCTGGGCCCCCTTCGGCGACCCCTTCTTCGGCGATGGCCTTTCGTTAACCGGAGAACTTGTCTACGATGAAGGCCGACCGCCCGCGGCCTACTTCCGCCTTGGTGCGGGTCACCCCATGGATTCGGACCTCGACGGTCTAAGCGACATCGAGGAAGGGGTTCTGATCGGGAGCGATCCCGAAAGCAGGGATACCGACCGCGACGGCTTTCCCGACGGAGACGAGGTGCTTTTCCGTAGGACGGATCCGCTGGTTCCGGATCTGGAGGCGGGCTCGATCTCCGGCACAGTGAGGCTGGACGAGAATGGCGACGGGGATCTCGCCGGTGACCCCGCCTTGCCGGGGGCCTTGGTGTTTCTGGACCTTGATGGGAATCGAGTCCGAGACGGAAACGAGCCGCAAACCACCACCGATACCCTGGGAAACTATCGTTTCGCGGGACTTGCTCCGGGCAGCTACTACGTGGTGCAGGAAGTCCCGCCCGGATCAGTGCAGACTTTTCCCGGAGGAGTGCCCGCGCAGCCGGATGGATTGCCGGACACGCTGGTCGCCTACAATCATGTTCCCTTCGACACCTTCACGACGCCCCATGGCCTTCCCGGATTCGATGACCACGGCGTGCTGCGGCCGGTTTTCCCGGCACCCCCACTCCAGCCGGTCGACCCCGCCCTAGTACTGGAGCCGATTGGCCAGCGCGATCGCGCGTTCGCGCTGGGCGTTTATAATACGACCCGCAGCGTCTCGATGACCAAGGACACCGAGATGATCGTGTCCTTCGACGATGAGGAAATCATCGACGGCCCCGGCTACGATCTCCAGGTCGTCAGCATCGAAGGCGTCCAGAACGCCGGCGAACGGGTCGAAGTCTCGGTGGGGGCCTCGCTGGACCGCCTCATCTTCCTCAATGTGGTGGGCGAGTCAGGGAGCGTGGGGATCGACCTCTCCCGCTACCAGATCACTTTTCCGGTGCGCTATGTCCGCCTGAAAAGCCTCAACAACAATGGGAGCTATCCGGGATTTGAACTCGTGGGCTTCCGTGCCATCCGCTACCAGCCCCGCGATCCGGAGATCCATTTTATCGAACTGTCGCCGGGAGCAATGGTGACGGGCATCGACTTCGGACGCTTCGGGCGCGACTTGGCCCCGCAGGTGTTTCTCTTCAATGAAAGCGCGCAGCCGCGAGTCGGAGATTCCTTTCAAGTCAGAGTCGCGGGGACAGATGATTTCGGCACACCGGTCCTTTCCCTTACAGTGGACGGTCTCCCCGCTAACCTTGATGCCGAGGGTTCCGCGATGATCACCGCCGCAGTAGCGGGCGAAATACGCTTGGTCGCCACGGCCACCGACTCCGCGAATCAACACACCACCGAGGAATTGGTGGTCACGGTCTTCAATGCCGATGGAAGCATTCCCAATTCTCCCTATAGCCCGGCCATCAGCGCGGGCGACGGTCCGCAGATCGCCATTCACAGCCCCGGAGCGGGAACGAATCTGATCGAGGACACCGCCCTCGTCGCCTCCATTGGCAGCGGGAACTGGGCGGTCGAATATGGGCCCATTGCCAGCGTGGATCCTTACGATACGGCGGCCGACGATCCCGACTACACTACCTTGGAGACGGGTTCGGGAGCGATCGCCAATGCGGTCGTGGCCACCTTGCCCGTTTCCACGCTCGCTGATGGAGTCTACTTCGTCCGCGTTCGGTCCACCGATGGAGGGCTGACTCGGGCGCAAGGATTGGTGGTGGGTGTGCGGATCGGAACCGAACTCCTCTTCCCGGCCATTGAAATTACTTCGCCGGACAATGACAGTGCGGCGAGCTTCC
Organism: Verrucomicrobiales bacterium; assembly: GCA_024641425.1. GTDB lineage: Bacteria > Verrucomicrobiota > Verrucomicrobiia > Verrucomicrobiales > DEV007 > JAHEDC01. The sequence goes on from JAHEDC010000054.1 coordinate 6,608, forward strand.
TGACAGACGTGGTTGGCACCATCACTTCGAATAGTCCCTTGCGGGAATGGTATGTCGAATTCGGCGAGGCCCAGAATATCGATCTTCAGAACCTCGCCGCCGTTCCGTCCGGTGCCCTAACTCGAATCACCGGAGGCATCGAAGCGGTCGCATCGCCGGCCACGCTGGCGACCTTCGACCCGACGGTGCTGCGCAATGGTTATTACGTTATCAAAGTAACCGCGTGGAATGACTTCGGCCTGGGCTATACCACGGGTATTCTGGTCAATGTGAACGGCGAGGCCAAGATCGGCCGCCAGCGCCTGGAATACACCGACCTCGAGATCGAGTTGGCCGGGCTGCCAATCCAGGTGCGACGCATCTACGACTCGCTCAACAGTGACCGCTCGGGAGACTTCGGTTTCGGCTGGTCGCTGGCCTTCGCTGATCCCGATCTGCGCGATACCGACCCGGACAACGGCGCGGCCTTTTCGACCAATGGCTGGCGGCAGGGCACTCGCATCTATGTCAACGCTCCCAGCGGTCGGCGCATCGGCTTCACCTTCGATGTCGAATTGGTGTCGACTGGCTTCATCAGCCGCAATTTTCGCCCGATCTTCCGACCGGATCCCGGCGTGATGGAAACACTGGCAGTCCCTGAGGGCGACGCCGCCTTTCTCACTCTCCAAGCCGACGGCAGGGTCACGAATTCCTTCATTACCTTTCCCTACAATCCGGATCGCTTCATCCTTACCACTCCCAATGGCACGCGCTACACGTATGACGAAGTCGATGGTTTGCTCGATGTTAGGGACCGCGCGGGGAACACCCTGGCCTATACCGGAACCGGGGTTCTTCATAGCTCCGGCGCTGCCGTGAGCTTTTCGCGCGACTCGCAAGGCCGCATCACGGGAATAACGGGACCGGGCGGGGAAACGTGGAGCTATGCCTATGATGGTTCGGGAAATCTGGTCGGTTCCACGGACCCGGACGGCAACACCAGCACCTACGGATATTTGACCGATCCGGCACACTACCTGGAGTCCCTCATCGATCCGTCGGGGCGCATGGCCCGCCGATACGAATATGATGAGGAGGGACGCCTCGCGGCTGTGATCGATGAGAATGGGAACCGCTCAGAACAGACCTGGGATCCCAGTGGCTTCAGTGGCACCATCAGCGACTTCCGCGGCAATGTAACCACGGTGCGGTATGATGTGCGCGGAAACGTTGTGCGCGAGGAACTTCCCGATGGCGGAATCGTGCTTACCGAGTTCAGCGACGCGCGCCATCCTGACCTGCCAACCCGGCGCACGGACCCGCGCGGAAACAGCGAGCGCTTGAATTATGACGTCAATGGCAATCCCACCTTGTATTCGCCGGCCGTGGGATCGCCCACTTCGATGCTTTGGGATGAGAGCAATGATCTGACCCGGCTCTCCATCCCGGGCTCTCTGCCTCAGAACATGAGTTACGACGGCAACGGCAACTTGGTTACCCGTAGCGATCCCGCCGGTTTGGGCACGACCACCTATGCCTATACCGCAGGCGGCGAGATCAGCGCTTGGACCGACACCCTGGGCCAGCAGTCGTTTGTCAGTCGGGGAGGACGGTTCGGAAAGATTGACCGCTTTGCCAACGAGAGGGGAGATGCCAGCACCACCACCTATCATCCCACGGGATTGATTGCCTCCATCCAGCTTCCGCTGTTGCAAACATCCTTCACTTACACCAGTGGCGGCATGCCACTCACGGAAATAGACGGGTTGGGAAACTCGATCCACTACGGATACACCGACGGACAGCCTACCAGTGCCACGGACGAAATGGGACTCATCACCTCCCGCACCTACGACACCGATGGCAATCCCCTTACGATCAGCCGGGGAGGAGCCACCATCACCAATACCTATGACGGTGATGGCAACCTCACCAGTCTGAGGGATCCGATGGGAAATACGACCCAAATGAGCTATGATTTCCGCGGCAAGCTCCTTACCCGCGCCGATTCGGCGGGCGCCACCGCGACGCATTCCTATGACTTGGCGGGCAATCGCGTGGAAACGATTGACCGCCTGGGACGTAGGCGCACTTTCGTCTACGATGCCCGCAACCGCCTGACGGCCGAGAAATGGCATGATCCGTCCGACGACTCGATCATCCGCACCATTTCGTTTACCTGGGGCGTAAACAACCGGATCTCCCGCGTTGACGACGACGGAGTTCTTTACGAGCCGAGCGGGATTGGGCCCGTGGATACGAGCCTGGCTGTCACCTTCCCGGGAATCGCAAGGCAGCTTGTCCTAACTTCCTTGCGAGAAGGGAACAAGATCCGAACCGTGGGAATTTCCGGTCAAGGGACTTATGTTTCCGTCGAGCGTGATAGCGCGGATTCTCCGAACCTGATTGTATTCTCCGGAGCCAACAACGGCCCGCAGGGCCTCGTGGAGATCGTGCGCAACGCGGGACGGCTTCCCGAGCGAATTTCCCGTTACAGCACGTTCAACGGCGCGGCGGGCTCACTCGCCTCGACGAGCGAATTGGCCTACAATCACCGTGCGCGTCTTTCCACCCAAATCCACCGTGACCCCGTCGGCACCCAACTCGCGGCGGGCGGCAGTTACCTCCACACTTACAATCCGCGAGGACAGGTCGCCAGCATCAGCGAGGACGGAGCAACCGCTGTCAACATCACCTACACCTCCCGCGCTGAACTGGGAACCCTCAGCAGTGGTTCAACGTGGTCCTATGATCTGGCCGGAAATCCGTCCGGTGCAACTCTGAGCGCGGGCAATCGGCTGGAAGTCCTGGGCGATTTCGAATGCGATTGGGATGCGGAAGGCAATCTCATCCAACGTCGCAATACCGCCACGGGCGAGGTGATGAACCTGACCTGGGATTACCGCAATCGGCTCACCCGGGTCGAGGTGATCCCCGCCGCCGGAGCACCGTCAGTCGTGACCTATCGCTATGATTATCGGGATCTTCCCATCGCGAGAACCGAGAGCGGAAACACGGTCTGGACGATCTATGATCGCAACGAAATGCCGCTCTTCGAGTATGACGGGAGCAGCGCCCGGCCAAGCGCGATCTATTTTCATGATCCTGATCGCGTCGACGAAATGTTCGGCGAGTGGCGGGAAGGAATCGGCTTCCGATGGTTTCTTACCGACCCGAACGGCTCCGTGAGGACCGTGCTCGACCACACGGGAAATGTCGTCGCGACACGTGAGTATTCACCCTACGGGCAGATCCTCGCCAGCATGGGCGCTCCGGGCCCGATTGGCTTTACCGGGCGGATGCACGATCCGACCACCGGACTGATCAACCTCCGCCGACGCTTCTATGATCCCTTGTTGACCCGGTTCATTTCCGAGGACCCTCTGGGATTTGAAGGCGGTGACGCGAACCTCTACCGCTACGCGAAGAATGATCCCTTGAACTACTCCGATCCAACGGGAACCACCGCCGTGCTCGAATACGCCGTGATCGTTGTGGAGACCCTCGACGCGATCTGCAACGCCGCCGGAATCGGACAGAAGCTGGACGAATGCTTCACTTCCATCGCGGATGCGCTGAAAAAAGCCAATGCGGGTGATCCTTCGGGATCCGCGAGCAAGGCCTGCATCCAGAATTTTCCGATCCCGGGTCCCTTCCCCTATCCCATTCCGGGCTTCGGATCGATTCCGTCGCTGGCGGCCGGCTCCGGAGGATCCGGACCTGCCAACGGCGGCGGTGGAGGGGCAGGTGGTTCCAGCGGCATCCCCACCTGCCCGGCGCCCTGATCGAGGGAAAACGGATTGGGCGGATTGCCAGGCATTCATCGCCTACCAACCGGGAGTTCCGGGGGGACGCAGGCGTCAAGGAGGCCGTCTCTGCTTCAGAACCCGTTTGAAGACACTTGGACTTGAGATGCTCCGCCGGAGGGCCGACACTTCGCGGCGTCGGCCAAACACGCCCCATCCCCACCCAGCAACACGAACCCGCACGCGGTCCGAGCGACCCGTCTCCCGTCATCTCCCCATGCGTTTCCTCTCAATCCTGTTTCTCCTCGCGGGCTTCGGCGGCCAAGCCTTCGGCCAGTTGTCCGACCTCGAACAGATCGACGTGAAAACGATGGCCGGACTACGCGACGTGGAGCGCTACCAGCTCAAGATCGCGGAGTCCCACTATCTCAAAGGGGAGCACAAGATCGCACTCGCCGAGTACGAGAAATTCCTCACCCTCTACGAATCCTCCGCCGCCGCGCCCTACGCGCAGCTGATGTGGAGTCATTGCCAGGTGAAGCTGAAGAAACTCAACACCGCGATCCGCGACGGCTTCCAATCTGTCATCGATTACTGGCCCGATTCCCGTGAGGCCGTGCTCGCCTCGTATCTCATCGCCGATACTTACAACGCGATGGGCGAGGTCGAGAAGGCCGAGCCCGCGTATCTGCGCACCATCAACGACCACCCCGACGAACAGCTCGCCGTCCTCGCGCGGGTGCGCCTGCTGGAAATCGCCCGCACCCGCGGCGATGCCAGCAAGCGCCTCGCCATGCTGCGCGATCTCGCCTTCAAGGTGAAACGCACCGAGGTCGCCAACGGCCATGCCGTCAATGCCAGCCGCGAACTCGCCTCCATTCTCCTCGGCGAAGGCAAACTTGCCGAGGCCCGCGAAGCTTTGGCCACGACCTACGAGGGCGGCCAACTCCTCGCCGAGATCCACAATCTCGCCCTCGATCCCATCCAGCGCCTTTTCGCCGACGAGAAAACCCGCGAGACCGGACAGGCGCTCGCCGATGCCCTGCTCAAGCTCCACGACGACGCCATCCCGGTCGATCTCACTGCCGAAGGCGCGCGTGACCAGGCCATCGCCTGCCTCGACCGCATCGCCGACCTTCAGGGCCGCACCGGCAAGGCCGCCGAAGTTCTGGCGACGTACCAACGCATGCTCAAGCTCCTCGGCGAGGACGATGGTATTCTCGGTCGCCTCGCCCGCTGGCACCGGAACAACAACCAGCGCGACCAGGCCCGCGAGATCTACCGTCGCTTCGAGAACCAGGTCGCCGGACTCGGGGAGATCGCCGGGATGTTCCGCGAGGAAAGCCTTTGGCAGGAAGCGATCGAGACCTACCGCGAACTCATCGACGCGAACCCCGGGGGCGTGAACGACTATCTCTGGGCCATCGCCGAATGCCATGAGGGAGCCGGCGACCTCAAGTCCGCCATCCGGACCTACCGCCAGGTCGACCGCTTCCCCGCCACCTATTTCCGCATGGCTTCCTGTCACCGCCGCCTCAAGGAATACAAGGAAGCCCTCACCCTCTATCGCCAGTGCAAGACCAATCCCGACGCCGCTCCCGATGCTTTCCTGCAGATCGGCTACACTTACGAGGAAGCGGGCGAAAAGGAAAACGCGATCAAATCCCTCCAGCTCACCTGCAAGACCTACCCCACCTCCGGCCAAGCCAGCCAAGCCCACGCCCACCTTCAGACAAAATACAACATCAGCGTCACCCTCGGCGGGGCGAAAGAGGAGTGAGCCTTCCCGGGAGGGCTTGTCAACAACACGACAACCATCTCCCACCTCCCCCATCAATGCTCCCAATTCCCGATATCATCGACGCTTTGGATTCCTTCCGGCCCGAGCGACCAGACGTCGAAGCCCTCCGGATTGTGGACGCCGGGCTGACGGTATTGGTAATCGCGTTCCCACGGATCCTGGACCGTCTTCTTCATCGTGGCGTTCCCATTTCCCGGGATTGGCCGCGCCGTTGGTTTGTGAACCAGAGCGGCCAGACCCTGCTCGGTCGTCGGAAGAGATCCGGTGTCCGCATGGTATGAATTCAGCGCGGTGGTGAGTGTCGCGAGTTTCGCCTTGATTCGCTTCTCTTTATCAAAGCAAAGACACCCACTGGATACGTAGAATGCACCTCCCGCAAAAAGACCAATGAGAAGAAGAAACAGGAACGCCAATTTCATAATCTGTTTCTGACACCCGCGCCCGCTTCCGCGTTCACAACCCGCGCGTCTCTCCCGAATCAACCAATTTACAAATCAACCAATCCCCTTCCCCCCCCTTGACCACTCTCCCCATTCTCCCGTAACCTATCCCCCGGCCCCATCCGAAATCCCTAACCACCAATAAGGAGGCCACCATGACAATCAAACCACGCACGCGGCGGGAGTTCCTCGCCCAAGTCGGCCAGGGAGCCCTGGTCGCGACCGTCGGTTACGAGATGGCGCACGGACTCGGTCTGTCCACCGCCCTCGCCGCCGAAGCCCCGTCACCCGGAGCGCTCGACTTCGGCCCACTGGAATCGCTCGTCCGGCTCATGCAGGACACGCCCGCCGACAAGCTCCTGCCCGCGCTCTCGGCCAAGCTCGCCAACGGCACCGAACTCCGCACTTTGGTCGCGGCCGGGGCGCTGGCCAACGCGCGTTCGTTCGGCGGCGAGGATTACGTCGGCTACCACACGCTGATGGCTCTCGCGCCGTCGTTCCACATCTCGGCTGAAATGTCCGACCAGGAACGCGCCCTGCCGGTCTTCAAGGTCCTCTACCGCAACACGAACCAGATTCAGACCCGCGGCGGGCACGACGCGGAAGTCCTGCACGCGGTGGAGCCTGCGCTCATTCCCGACGGCATCGCCCCCGGCGACGCCTTGCGGAAGGCGATGCTCGACAAGGACAAGCTCGCCGCCGAACAGCTCTTCGCCTCTCTCGTCGGCGACGGTGGGGCCCACGCCGAAGACGCCTTCAACGCCCTGCTCCACATGGTGCACGACCACACGGAAGTCCATCGCGTCGTCCTTCCCTACCGCGCCTGGGATCTCATGGGTATCATCGGGCGCGAACAATCCGAGGTCCTGCTCCGGCAATCGGTGCGCTATTGCGTGAACGCAGAAAACTGGGGAGGAAACGCTGAATACAACGAGCCGCGCGAGCTGCTTCCGAAGATGCTCGACGCCCACAAGCTCCACGACTTCAAACCCGGCATGAGGAAGGCCGAGGATCCATGGATCGCCGATCTCGCGATGACGATTTTCTCCTCCTCGCCGCAGGAAGCCGCCGCCGCCGCCGCCAGCGCCGTGGCCGAGGGCATCGATCCCACCGACATCGGCGAGGCCATTACCCTGGCCGCGAACCAGCTCATCCTCCGCGACATCGGGCGTCCGCCGAACCAGGAAGTCGCGGGTAAACCGCCGGGGAGCGTCCACGGTGACTCCATCGGCGTCCATGCCTGCGATTCCGCGAACGCGTGGCGGAACATGGCTCGGATCGGCAATCCCCGGAACACCGTGGCGTGCCTCGTCCTCGGCGCTTACCAGGTCGCCCGCGACCGCATCGGTCGGGGCGGCGATTTCCTCAAATGGGAGCCGCTCCCGATCGCGCGCCATCTTGAGGAAATCAAGGACACCGACGGCGCGCGCCTCCTGGGCGTCGCCGAAGAGGCGATTCACGGGAACCTCCAAGGTCACGCCGCCGCCGCCATCCACCGCTACTGCGAACTCGGGAACGACTCCGCCGCCGCCTTCGCGCTCCTGCGCGGCTATGCGGTGAGCGAGGACGGCGCGCTCCACGCGGAGAAATTCTACCGCACGGTCCGCGAGGAATTCCAGGCCTCGCGCCCGTCCCACCGCGCCCGCCACCTCGTCGCCCTCGCCCGCGTCACCGCCAGCGAATATGGCCGGCCCGCGCCGGGCATGGCGGAGGCGAGGGCGTTGCTCGGGGTGTGAGTCGCCAAGATTTTTCCCTCCTGCCCAAGCTCCTTGCTTGGGCACGTCCCCGGGGGCGAGGCTCTTGCCTCCTTCCGGCCGGCGGGACTTGAGGCTGGAGCCTCGGGGACAGCAGCGCGACCAAGCGGGAGCTTGGTCGCGAGGAAATCGGTCACTCACGGCGCGGGCGCTTTTTCTTCGCCTTCTTCGGCTTCTTCGCCGGGAGCGCGGCGGCGAATTTCACGCCCATCGCAACCCATTCCCGCAGCGCCTTCTCGCTCCGGAATCCGGCCGGTTCGACATAGAGGTAGCCTTTCAGCGGACGCCCGGTGAAATCCATCGGGCGGGTATGCGGGCGTTCGAGCATCGCTTCGGCCTGCTCCGGCCCGAGGCGCACCATGAGTTCGTCCTTCACGATTCCGACGCTCATGTGCCCGTCCACAAGCAGGCACCAGCCACCGAACATCTGCTTCTCCGAAAAACCCTCGATCACCGGCACCACGGCCCGCACGCGCTCGGCTAGGATCTCGTCGTAGGCCATGATCTTTAGGGCAGCACCGTGAGTTTCCCGTGCATGATCATCCAATGCCCCGGAAACGTGCAGACATACTCGTAGTCACCCGGTTCGGTCGGTGCGATAAGCTTGAGCGTTTCCCGCTGTCCTGGTTCCAGAAGTTTCGTTGCGGCGAGAACGTCGGGATCGGCGGGGACATAAACGCGACCCTTCGCGTCGGGCTTCGGGGGCAGGGTCATCGCGGCGTTGCCGATCTTTTCCCGCGTGCCCGGTTTCACGACGAGCAGGTTATGGGGGATAATGTCTGTATTCTCCAAAGTGATCTCAAAGGGCTTCCCGGACTCGACCTCGATGTGGGTAAGATCGTAGCGGAGTTGCTCGCGGACGGTCTTCACGATGAAGGAACTCACCCCAAGGCCACGGAGTTCCTTGCGCACTTTCTCCGCCTCGGAGGTTCCCAGGAAACCCGCCAATTCGCCGGCGACCTGGACGTTTTCCAGATAAGTCTCGCTCGTCCGCTCGGTGGCGGGAATCTCCTTGGCCCACGCCAACAGACTGACCGCCGTCGCCCCGGCCTGTTCCTTGTCCCACGCCGTGCGCGGCAACTGCCGGAGACCGGTCACGGCCGCGTCGCGGAGATCCCCCGCGCGCACCATTCCACCGAAAAGAACGAAGGCTCCCTCCGGATCGTGATTCGTACTGGCGAGGGCGTTGATAGCTGCACGGCGCACGCTTCCGGCGGGATCGCCACCGATCTCGATCCTCACCGATTCCTGCGGTGCCGGATTCGCCTTCTGCTCGAAGACGACGTTGCGCGCGTCATCGAGCACGGCGAGGTCGAAACCTTCGAGCCGGGAGACAAACCGGCCTCCCTCTTCCGTCCGGTTCCAAACCGTGACACTCTCGATGCTCCTGGCACCACCAAGATCGACTTCCCACCAGGGATTCTGCTCGTTCTCGTTGCTGTGCGTCTGCGTTCCCGAGCCGAAGACTCCATTCGTGTTCCCGTCGATGGCCCGGGAAGCCTCGCCACCGTTCGCGGTGCTGGACTGCATGGCCGTTCCCTTCAGGGCAATGTTAGCGCCGTCGCTGACGACCTCCACTTCCGCTAAAGTAAGCGTGCCCGCACGCGGCAGGGAGATCCTAACGAAGCGCCCCAGTGACGGCTTGCCTCCGGAAAGAGCCTCTTTCAGTCCCACGGGAAACTCTCCCTTCACGAGCGGCAGCACGTGCTCGTACGCTGTCGCCCGCAGCACCGGATCCGCAATCATTGGCACCGCGTGAAGAAAATCGAGAAGTCCGCGAACCGTTGCCGAGGCGTTCTTCCACGGTCGCTCAACCGAGCCATCGGCGAGGACGAGGGCCGCAAGGGAGGCCCGACGGATCAGGGGTTGCGGAGATTGCTCCGTCAATTTCGCGATCTGCTCGCGGACGCTCTTGAGCTCCACCGCCTGCCGTCTGACAAGAATCGTCCCGAGGTCTGCCGCCACCCCCTCGTCATTGACGGCGGAAGAGGCAAGCACCTTGAGCAATTCCGCAACCGCGGTCGATTTGTTCGCTTCGCCCAGGGCGGCGAGGGCCTCAAGCCGACTGGCCTCGGGAACACCCGAGCGCGAGACGAGCGCGCCAAGCACAACCGGAATGCGCGGCATCTTGAGTAACTCGCTATTGTTCACGCTCTTCATGAGATACGCGATTCCCGCCGGGTTATCGTCCGCGATCGATGTTCCGCGCGCGATCGCCTTTCTCCAGAATTGCTCCAGTTGGCGGATCGTCTCGCCCAGCGCGTAATCGATGTAGTAATCGCGGGGATGCTTCAGCACCGCGAGCGCGATCCCGGTGGCATCCACACCGGACTTCCCACGGAAGAAGCTCGCCACCCGCACGACTTCGAGACGCACCCGCGGATGGCTGTCATCTGCGATCGGCCTTAAGAGGGAGAGAGGATTCTTGACCCGGTCGCGCCAGTAGCCGAGCACGCGCACGGCTTGCGCGCGGGCATTCGGATCGGGCAAGGAAAGCACCGTCGTGAGAAGCGCGGGGTCGACGACATTGTGTGATTGTTTCAGCCACAAGGCCTCCGTAAGATGATGGGCGTAGGCAGCCTCCTTCGGATCGAGAGCGGCGATCCACTTATCGGTGGCGGCCATGACTTCCGTCGTCTCCCGGCCGCCCAGTTCGAGGCGTGCCAGCTCCCGTACCGGATTATCGCGATTCTTGAGTAAATCCAGCAAGGCGGGCACGGGCTCTCCGGAGATCCTTGCGGGCTTGAGTAACTCAGCTCCCTTGTAAGTCACCCGGTAGACACGCCCGTAATGATGGTCGCGGCTGGGATCGCGCAAATGGTGCTGCATGTGTCCGATGAGGGGATTGTGCCAGTCCGCGAAATAGACCGCGCCATCGGGGCCGACATTCACAGCCGAAGGACGGAAGTTCGGATCATCGGATGTCACCAGATTCTCCAAGGTCTCCCCTTTCAGCCCCGATCCATCCTCGGTGACCTTCACGCGGAAGATTCCCTGGATGCTGATCACGTTGCAGTTCAGGAAATTGTCCCGGAACTCCTCCGGAAAATGACTGCTCGAAAGAATCCCCGTGCCGGCACAGGGTCGCGAGGGGCGGCTCCAGAATTCCCGCATTCCCGGATGCGTCCCCGGGTAATCGAGGTGGCCACTGAAGGCGGGCCCGAAGTAGTTCGCATTGCCCGTCGCGTCGGTGATGATGTCATTCCCCCAGTAATCGAAGACCCTTCCATGGGGATTGGCGAAACCATAGGGGACATAGCGCTCGAACTTGTAAGTGCGGGGTTCGAAGCGGTAGATGGCACCATCGTTGTTGCGCACCACACCGTAGATGCTCTCAACCTGCGAGCGGTGGAAGACGCCATCACTGCAATAGATCGCGCCGCCGGGCTCCGTGACCATGGAATTCGTCTCATGATGGGAATCCGCCGCATCCAAGCCCATGAGGATACGTTCGCGCCAGTCGCCCTTTCCATCGCCATCCGTGTCCTTTACGAACACCAGGTTCGGCGACTGCATGATGATGACGCCATCCTTGTAGAACTGGAAGCCGGTCGGGCAGTTCAGGTTATCCGCGAATTCCGTCATCTTGTCGGCTTTTCCGTCCGCGTCCGTATCCTCGAAGACAAGCAAACTATCTCCCTTCCTGCTCCAGGGAGTACGTTCAGGATAGTTGAGCCAGGCTGCGACCCATAACCTTCCCTGCGTATCCCAGGCCATCTGCACCGGATTGACCAGCTCGGGGAATTGTTCCTCGCTCGCGAACAGATTCACCTCGCACCCCTCCGCCACCGTCATGTGGCGGATGGACTCCTCACCCCCAAGAAAAACGTGCGCACCCTCGGGGCCCGCCCCCGGCTTGTTCGTCGGCACCGGCGGGACTACCGGCACATTGCTATCATCCACCGCGAGGTCATTACCTTTCGCGAGCGCCCAAACGCGCAGGTCACGGTTCGCGGTCATCCGATCGCGCGCACTCATCTCCTCCTGCATGACCTTGAAATTGGTAATGCCGTTGTATTCGAGCTGGGACCGCCCTCCGTAGACATTATAGCCGTCAACCGTGCGGTAGCGGCTGTGCCACATCTCGTTCTTTTCCACGACGGCAAGGCGTAGCGCTTCCAGCGAACCGGAATCCGCCGGGGCGTCCTTTCGGAAAAGTGCCCTGAACATGAGCGGAGCGAGGGCCTTGTTCCCCAACGCGGTGAGATGCGTCGTGTCAAAGGTCAGCGGTTCCTCCATGGCATCGTAGAGGGTCTGCGAGGCCTTGAGGAGGTTAACGAAGGGCACTCCGTTCGCATCCGCGACCGAGGCCATCTCCGCGGTGTATTTTCTGAGGTTGTCCGCGTTCTTCGCCGGATCAGGGAGATTCGGGTCGTCGAGTTTCTCCTGCGCGAGGGGCGAGAAAAGCACGATCTGTGGCGTCGTCCCGCCATCGTATTTCTGCTTCTTCGTCTCCTTCAGGAAGCGGTCGAGATCCTCGCGAAACCGCGCCAACCCCTCATCGCCGGCAAACGATTCGTTGAAGCCGAAAAAGGCAAAAACGACATTCGCACCCACCCGGGTCAGCCACTCGTCCGGGCTCCCGAAATTCTCGGAACGATGCCGAGTGGAGACCTCGTCGCCGGCGAAGGAAAGATTCCGCACCGTCAGGTCGTAATCCGGAAAGGCCGCGTGGACAAGGGTTTCGAAATACCCGTCATGCTGCATCCTGTCGGGCAGCGCGTTTCCGATCATCGCGATGCGCGCCCCCTTGGAAAGCCCGAGCCGGGCGTTCGTGTTCGAACCGGAACTCGGCGCGTTCCCGAGCGCGAAATCCTTGGGCCGCAATGCCCGCGCCTTCCAGTGCGCTCCCTTTTCAAATCCGAAGAAACTGGGCTTGAAGGGATCGACCAATTCGACGCTCAAGGCCGGGTCGATCTTGTCGGCGAGACCGAGCAAATAGTAACTCGCATTCACGATCATCCGCCGAAGTCCCGGGCTCTCCAGATCGACCGCCGCCCCCATCGTCGTGCAGAAGGCACTGCCCTTTGCCCCGCTGGGCGCGGTGTACTCGCGCAGCCATGCCACCGGCATCATGGGATCGTTTTTGGCTCCGGCCACCGCCGGATCCTTTGGGCCCATTCCGGCGACGACCTCCCCGCGCACCAGCACGATGGCCTCGGGACTCAGGTGCGCGACACTGTAGACGTCGCTGAGCCCGAAGATCCCCTCGACCCCCTGGAGGATCGGATGCGCCGCTGCCTCGGAATTCAGGATGCCCCGCGTGGCCTCGACTTTGTGGTCGCCGTGATGGTTGACCCACGTCTCGCCGAGAATCTGCTGCCCGAAGCCGCCCGGCCACGCCTCCGAGTTATAACTCCACTTCGCGTATTTTCCGGTCTTCGGGATGTTAAAGGCATGCGTGGCTGTGCGCAGTCCGATTACCGGTTTTCCGGCCTCCACATAATCGACGATGTGCTTCATCTCCGCGTCGGGAAGATTTCGGAAGCGCGCGAACACAACGAGCAGA
>JAHEDC010000467.1 GCA_024641425.1 Verrucomicrobiales bacterium
CGGAAAGCACTCAACGCCCTCGACCTCGGCGTCACCACCACCCCGCCGGACGCGGCCGGAAAGATCGTCATCGACCTCGCCGTCGCCGCCGAGTCGATCCAGAAGAAGGTCATCGTCTACGACGGCGACGGCGACGCCCACTACGACACGATCAGCGCCTTCATCAAGTCGATCCGCGGCAGCGATCCCGACGCCGCCCTCTACTGGCTGGCCAAGATGCTCTACGCCGGCGAGGAACCGCGCTTCATCGCCCGCCGGATCGTCATCGCCGCCAGCGAGGACATCGGACTCGCCGATTCCAATGCCCTCCGCGTCGCTGTCGCGGCCCAGCAGGCGCTCGAATTCGTCGGCATGCCCGAGGGTCAGATTCCCCTCGCCCACGCCACCGTCTACCTCGCCACCGCGCCGAAGAGCAACCGTGCCTATGCCGCCCTCCTCGCCGCCAAAAAGGACCTTGAGGAAGGCCGCACCCTCGCCGTGCCGAAACATCTCCGCGACGGCCACTACAAGGGCGCGAAGGACATGGGCCACGGGGTCGGTTACCAGTACAGCCACGACTTCGAAGGCAGCTACGTCCCCCAGGCCTACCTACCCGAGGGACGCCGCTACTACGAACCCACCGGCAACGGCCAGGAAGGCCGGATCAAGGAACGCCTCGACCACTGGCGCGCGCTCTTCGACAAGGCGAAGCCGGAGTAGGGCCCCGGCTCCGATCCCGCTTGTGTCCGGCCCGTTGCCGGCTTGAGTGCCCCTATGCCCGATGCTCCCGACCGCAACCCGAAGCTCGCCCTCGTCCGCGCCCGCTTCTCGAAAACCGTCGCCTTCATTCTCGATGACCTCATCCGCATCCCCGGCACCAACCGCCGCGTCGGCCTCGATCCTCTCATCGGCCTCCTTCCCGGAGCCGGCGACTTCCTTACCTCCGCCGCCGGCCTCACCCTGCTCGCCGCCGGCGCGCGGCGGAGCGTGCCCGTCAGCGTTTACCTGCGCATGGCCGGAAACTGGGCGCTCAACTCCCTCGTCGGCGCCCTCCCCTTTGTCGGCGATGTCTTTTCCTTCTGGTTCAAGTCGAACCGCCGCAATTACGAACTCCTCCGCGCCCATCTCGACGTCCAGGCCACCGGGGGCGGGAAACCGTCCGGCTGGTGGCCGCTCGTCATCCTCCTCGGCGCCGCGACCCTCGTCTTCGCGACCCTCGGCTTCCTCGCCCTCTGGGCCCTCCGCACCCTCTTCGGTTAACCTCCCCTTGCGGGCCGACGCGCCTTCGGGGATCGACCGTCCCCGTTCAAAACGTTCCCTGGAAAACGCGCCGGGCGGGGCAGAACAGGGCGCCCATCGGCACGCGCGCCGCGATCGGATCTCGTTTCAAAGGAGCCCCCCGAAATCCCCATCACCGGGAAAACTTCTCATTTTTTGACCGCGGGCGTGGGACCGATGTAGGAGCGGGCGATAACGACGTTGTCGAAGGAGACGATGTTGACCGGGTTCTTGGTCCAGTTGGAAGTGATGTAGCTTTCGAGGGTGAAGGCGTTGGCGCGGAGACCGGGGGCGGTACGCCAGTCGATCCCCTTCCAGTGGCCGCGCAGTTCGCCGTCGATCCAGAAGGCCTGCTCGCCGTCGGCCTGGCCGGGAGTGTTGTGCTTGAGGAGGAACTCACAGCAGATCCACTCGCCCTTGCGGATGACGGGCTGCTCGGCGGGGCGGAAGGCATTGCCCCAGAATTTCCCGTCAGGCGCGGCGGACATGGTGTGCCAGTAGCTGTAGAAGTTCCATTTCCCGGGCGCGGGTTCCTTTCCCCAGTTCCCCCACGGCTCAAGGGCGGTCGAGAAGCGCGCCGCCCCGTCGGGTTTCTCTCCCGCCCCGCCGAAGCCGCTCCAGCGATCACCGCCCTGGAGGCTCTTGTTGGCGCGGAGGGTGCAGAAGTGGTGCACGTAGTCGCAATCGGGATCGAATTTCGTATAGAAGCGGAAGTGGAGGGTGTCGGCGGACGCGAACCACTTCGTGAGGCCGCCGCCGTTGTCCTTCGCCAGCGTGGCGGTAACCTGGAGGCAGGCCTTGCCGAGACGGCCGGTCTGGTCGGCGGGATCAGCGGCGGCGAGGATGTTCTTCTTCGCGTCGGTGGCCTCGTCCCAGCGCTTCCACGCGCCGGGCGCGCCGTCCTCGAAGTCGTCGGCGAAGATCACCCCCTCCGCCTCCGCGATTCCCCGGTCGCCCGGATACTTGGCGGCGAGGCCTTCCGCCCCCTGCGGGAGGTCGCTTTTGCCGGCGAGATTGTTCTTCCCCTCGGGATCGCCCCCGGCGCGGGCGGAAACAACGGCGGTGAAAAGGACGAAAAGGACGGGCAGTTTCATGGCGGAGGGAAGCGGGGTTGGAAAAGCGAGGCAGAAGGGGGCACTCAGCCGAGGACGCCGGGAATGACGCCCGCCGAACCCGCCACTCCGGTGAGGCGTTCCTTGCGGCCGTTGACTTCGAATTCAAGGGCCTCGTGGCGAAGGCCGATGGCTTGGAGGAGGGTGGCGTGGAGATCCTTGAAGGGGTGCGGCTGCTCGACGGCCATGAGGCCGATGGCGTCGGTCGCTCCGATGCGGGCTCCGGCCTTCACGCCCCCCCCGGCGAGCCAGACGGTGAAGCCGGCGGCATTGTGCTGGCGTCCGTTGTCGCCCTGCATCATCGGCGTGCGCCCGAACTCGCTGGCCCACACGACCAGCGTCTCGTCGAGGAGACCGCGCTGTTTGAGGTCGCCGAGAAGCGCGCCGACAGGCTGGTCGGTCCAGCGGGCGCGGGGATTGTGGTTGTCGGTCAGTTTGGCGTGGGCGTCCCAGCCGTCCTTGTCCGGCATGTCGTAGAGTTGGACGAAGCGGACGCCGCGCTCGACGAGGCGGCGGGCGAGGAGGCATTTCCGCGCGTATTTGACGGTGCGCGCGTCCTCGTGCTCGAGGCCGTAGGCACGCCGGAGAGAGGCCGGTTCGGAGTCGAGGTCGCCGACGTCGAGGGCCTCGGATTGCATCCGGTAGGATAGTTCGTAGGCGGCGATGCGGGCATCGAGTGGATCGAAGCCCGGATGCCGCTCCCGGTGGCGGAGGTTGAGGTCGCGGATGAGGTCGAGCGAGGCGCGCTGGCCGTCGGCGAACTCGGGCGGCGGGACGAGATCGAGCACGGGCGTGCCGGTATCACGCAGGCGGGTGCCCTGGAAGGCAGCGGGGAGGAAGCCGTTCGAATAGTTCGCGGCCCCGCCGAGCGGACCGGCGTCGAAAAGGAGGACGTAACCGGGAAGGTTCTCGTTGGCGCTGCCGAGACCGTAGGTGACCCACGAACCGAGGCTTGCCTTCCCGGGACGGATCTCGCCGGTGTGAAGCTGGTAGCTGGCGGGCGCGTGGTTGTTGCTCTCGGCCTGCAGCGAATGGATCACGCAGAGGTCGTCGGCGTGCTTCGCCACGTGCGGGAACAGCTCGCTGACCCAGAGCCCGCTCTCGCCGTGCTGCTTGAAGGCGTAAGGGCTCGCCATCAGCTCCTCCTTGCATCCGTGGAAGACGTTCGCGTGGCGCGTGGCCTCGACGGCCTTGCGGATCGACTCGGGCACGGGCTTCCCGTCGAGCTTCTGCAGCTCCGGCTTGTAGTCGAAGGTATCGACCGGCGACGGTCCGCCGACCTGAAAGAGGAAGATGACCGATTTCGCGGTGGGTGCGAGATCGAGCGCGCGGGCGGCCATCGGATTCAGCGGATCGATCGCACGGGGCGTCGCCCGCGCCTCGCGGGCAACGAGGGCGTCGAGGCAGAGCGCGCCGAAGCCCGCGCCGGAGCGGCGGAGGAAATCGCGTCGGGAGACGGTTCTGGACGGGGCGATCACGCCGTCACTATGCCACAGCCGGAGCCCTCCCCGCCAGCGGGAATCGGCCGTTGCCAAGGTCCCGTTCCCCGCTCCATAGTTCCCACCGTGAGTTGCCGCCTCGTCCTTGCCATGTTCTTTCTAGCCTGTCCGCTCTCCGCGGAGGAGCGGATCGGAGACGCATGGAGCGACACGCGGAATCCGATCATCGAAATCTTCGGCGGCCAACGCCTTGACCTCTGGTCGCTCAAGCCGGTCACCCGCCCGGAGATCCCCGCGAATGGCGGCGCGCATCCCATCGACCGTTTCGTCCTCGCGGCTGGCGCGGAGATTTCACCCGAGGCCGACCGGCGGACGCTCGCGCGGCGGCTCACCTTCGATCTGACCGGTCTTCCACCCACCCCGGAGGAAGTCGCCGCCTTCGTCTCCGACACGGCCCCCGACGCCTACGGACGTCTTGTCGAGCGCCTCCTCGCTTCTCCCCGCTACGGCGAGCAGTGGACACGGCAGTGGCTCGACGTCATCCGCTACAGCGACAGCAACGGCTTCGACTGGGATGAGTTCCGCCCCCTCGCGTGGAAATTCCGGGATTACGTCGTGCGCTCGCTGAACGCCGACAAGCCGATCGACCGGTTTATTGTCGAGCAACTCGCCGGCGACGAACTGCTGTCCGGCCCGCCGACGAACGCGTCCGAGCGCGATGGTCTTCTCGCGACGGGATTCCTGCGCCTCGGTCCCTTCGACAATTCCAATTCCCTTTTCAACGAGCAGGATCGTGGCCGCGCGGAGTTGATGAATGATCTCGTCGAGACGACGGGCAGCGCCTTCCTCGGGCTGACCTTCAATTGCTGCCGCTGCCACGACCACAAGTTCGACCCCCTCTCCCAGGCCGACTATTACCGCACCCGGGCCATCTTCGAAGGCGTCCGGTTCGCCGACGACCTTCCGATCGATCTTCCGGAAAACCAGGAACTCCTCCGCGCCGAACACGCCCGCATCGATTCCGAGTTGAAACCGCTCTACGCCGCGTTGGAAGCGCTGAAAAACGTCGAGACCCCGGACGAAGCGCAGACCACCCGGCGCGGCGAACTGGAGAAGCAATGCGCGGCCCTCGAGGCGACGAAGCCGAAACCCGAGACCGCCCTGCTTGCGACCGATGCCGAAGGCGAGCCCGCCGTCACCCACATCCTCTACCAGGGCGACTACCGCCAACCCCGCGAGCCCGTCGAAGCGGGCCTCGTCTCCATCCTCGACCCGAATCCCCTCGTTCCCGCCGAACATGCGAATCCCGAAACGAAAG
>JAHEDC010000055.1 GCA_024641425.1 Verrucomicrobiales bacterium
CGAGGGTCTGGCCGTTGAAGTTGCCATGGACCATGATGTGGAGGATGGCCTTGAGCGGCGGGCAGGCGAAATGGATGGAACCATCGTCGAAGTAGTTGCGGGCGACCTTCTGCTGGGTCTCTACGATGTTGTTCACGCCGTCGGCGTAAGAGGCGGGGTCCTGCTTTTCGGGACGGAGCATTTCGTCGCGGAAGACGCTGCCGGGCTCGCTGAACATGCGTCCGAAGAAGCGGTCGACGAATTTCTCGGTGATGCGGAAACCGAGGCGGCTCGCGAGGGCGGTGGTGCCCTCGTGTTCGAAATCCTCGATCTTCTCCAGCATGCCTTCCTTCAGAAGCCATGCGGGATCGCGCTCCCAGATGTGCATGCGGCTCCAGACCTCGGGAATGATGAGCGAGATGTCGTGGTCGACGCGGAAGTTCGGCCCGATGTAGCCGGCGGCGCTGGTGAAGCAGGGCTGCTTCGTGAGCACGAACGAAAGGAGGGCCGCGTTGAGATCGGTGATGGGAAGAAGGGCGTTGAAGGGGCCCTTGGTCAGCGCGCCCTCGGAACCGGCGCCGGTCGTCGAGGGCGACTTGCCGGTCAGGCTGGCGATGAAGTCCATGAACAGTTCGGGCAGCTCCTGGTAATGGATCGGGCCGTAGACGGCGAGCGCGCGGATACCTTTGGCGACATCCGGCGGATTGTTGCGGCGGCCGGGAATAGTCGCGTTGACCGGACTCAGGACGGGACTTCCAACCGGCACGCGGCGGAAGAGGCGCATGCCGACTTCGGCGAGGTATTCGCCGCGCTCGTCCTCAAGGTCGGGCCGGATTTGGAGGTAGCGGGGGTTTTCCGAACGCTCGCCGTCCTTCCCGACAATCCGGGGGTGGGCGGAGGAGACAATGTAGCCGGGGCCCTTCGATTTCACGAAGGCGGAAATCGTCTCCTGCATCGGCGCCGTGAATTCGTCGAAACGCACGGCATCGTCAACGATCTCGCGCGCTTCCTCGCGGCTGATCGGCTCGTAGTTGGAGAAAAAGTTGCCCGGCGAGGAGAAGTCGCGCTCGGTCGTCTTGTCGTAGCCGCGGTGCACGGCGTCATCCGGGCGCTGGAAGAGGCGGTATTCGCAGTTCGCGACGAATTTGGCCGGTCCTTCCGGGAGCTGCGGGTGCAGGCCGTCGGCGTGGGTGACGGGGAGGATAGTGGAGGCCGTGATGTCATCCTCGCGCTGCTGCTTGACGCAGGGCAGGAAATCCTTCCGCAGGCGGAAGGTGCGCCAGAGGCCATCGGCGGTGAAGCCGACGCGCAGATAGCGGGTCATGACGTGCTTGTTCTCGAACTTCACCTCGTAACCCGGTGCCCCGTCAATGACGTCGACACTGAATTTGTGCGCCCAGTTCTCCCAGGTGCCCCAATCGGGCTTGTAATGACGTTTCACGACGAGCACCATCTCGATGACCTCGGTGGGCAGGGCGGAAACGAAGGCGTTGTGCGCGTCGGTGAAGTCGGGATTCGGGGTGAGGAGATAGAGGATCGAGCCGATGGAGCGTTTCTGGTCGAGAATCGGGCGGCTGGACTCGGCGGTTTTCTGCGGTTCGTGGTAGCGGTCCCAGTAGTTGCGCTCGACGACCTCACGCACGCGTTTCATCGTCTCCTGAAAGTGCGGGATGATGACCGGGCCGACCGTCATGGCGTCACTGAGGGTCTTGGAAATCTCCGACTTGCCCCCGCCGGAGACGGTGCAGGGCTTGTGACACAGGGTGCCTTCGGCCTGGCAGCCGACGAGTCGCCAGCGCTGGCCGGCGGTGGGTTTGGTCATCTCGACCTTGTAACCGGAAGGATACATATAGGTCGTGCCGTAGCGAAGCGGGATTCCGGCCGTGGTGTCGCCCATCGGCCAAGAGACCCACTGGCTGTCGAGCTCGATCACGGCCTTGGCCGGCACATACACGATGTCGCCGTAGCGCTTGTCGGTGGCGTAGCCGGTCGGGTGTGTCTCAATGGTGTCGCCGAGCGCCTTCTTCACGTCGGTAAAGGTGTGATTGATGTATTTGTCGCGCGGATTGAGGGCGAAGTAATCGCCATGATCGAAGGAAGGGAAGGCGATGGCCCCCCCGGCGTGTTCCTCCTCGGCATTCCCGAAAAGGTTGGCCGCGAAGCTGATCTGGGTCTTCACCTCTTTCTTGCAGTAGCCGAAGTAGTTGTCGGCGATGAGGGTGACGATGACGCCGCGCTTGTCCCGTGCGGTAATCTTGAAGGCGGAACCGCCGTTGTAGAGTTCGTCCTCTCTTTCCCAGCACATGCCGTCGCGCACCTGGCGCTCGGTGGCGTCGGAGACGTGGGGAAGCCCGAGATCCTTCTTGCGCAGGGTGACGAGGTGCGGAGCGAGAATGACGCAGCCGGTGTGGCCGGTCCAATGCTCGGCGTCGAGGGCGGCGTCGTTTTCCGGAAGGTGCGGGTCGCCGCTGTTGCCGAAGATGGATTCGACGAAGTCGAGGTTGCTCACGAGGTTGCCGGGCGCGAAGAAGCGCACCTCGAGCGACCGGCGGCTCGCCCTGCCGGGCACGACCGGGCTCACGAGCGGACGCAGCAGGAGCGAGATGAACTCGCGCACCGGTTCGTCCTGGTTCGAGGTAAAGGGGACGACGAGCAAATCGTCCGGCGGGCGGAGCGCGGCCTGCAGGAGGCGGGCGAAAGTGAGTTTCGGCACGGCGAGTTTGTCCCCGGGAATGGGCAGGCCGCCCTCGGTAACGTGGAAGACGCCCTTGGTCGTGCGCCGGTCCTTGGCTGGATTGTGGCAGACGCCCTGGTAGACGCGGAAGGACGAGACAATGGCCGACTTGAACGTGTCGCTGTCGGGCGGAATGCTCAGGGTGCGGGCGATGCCGTGCTTTTCCAGAATGAGCGAGGACGAGGGCACGAGCGGGGCCTCGGTCGGGCGGTCACCGTCCGGGAGGTCGGAAAGATAGTCGCGCAGAAAGGCATCGACGCGGGCGTCCGCCGGCGGAAGGTGGTGGGCGAGGAGGCGCAGGCGTTCCTGGAAATTCGCGAGGAGAGAGCGCCCCATGTCAAGGAAGGGAAAGTCCTCTTCCTTTCCGACAATGCGGAAGCCGCGGGCGGCGAGCTTCAGGTTGATGTAATCGTAGAGGTTCTTCGTTTCGGGGTCGTTCTGACGGTAGGACATGCCGAAGCCGAAGCGAGATTTATCCGTGTGGGGCATAGGGGAAATGACTAAGATCGAAGGTCTAATGACGAAAGGGGAGAGCGCGGGAGCGCGACCGAAGGGCTATTGAAGCAGCATTCGGGCCGAATTGCCAAGGGAAGTGCGCGTCGGGAGCGAAATTGCGCGCGTCCCGCGCTCAGGCGCCTCCGTTCGAGGAGAGGATGACGAGGCGGTGCTTGCCGGTTTTGGCATCCACCGGAAGAGCCTCCGTTTTCTCGACGACGAGTTCGGTGGTTTCCAAGGCTCCCTTCATGCCGAGGATCTTCTCGAACTCCGCGCGCACCGAAACGTCGATGTTTTCCTCCGCGACGTATTTGAGCCGCACCCGCGTCGGGGCTTCCGAAATGAACTGGAATCGCCGGATTCCCGGGACGAAGAATTCGCTGAGGACGATGGGATGGATGGTGTCGGCGGAGCCGTTCCCGAGGGTCAGGGGAAGGGCGTCGTTCACGCGGCCCTCGACGCGGAGGATGTTGTCGAAGGGCTCATGCTCGGCCCGGTGGCCGCGCGTCACATAGTCGCGCAGGTCGTAACGGACGACGGGGAGAGCGGTGTTGTAAAGGGCGGTCACGACAGTCCGACCGACCGCGCCGGGGGCGACCTGGGTGTTATTGTCGTCAAGAATCTCGATGATGTTCTCGTCCTCCATGAGGGTGACGACGGACTGACCGGGGGCGCGGATTCCGAGGCACAGCGACTCGCTGGTGCCGTACGCGTTCGAGGGTTTCACCCCCCAAGCCTGCTCGATCATGCTGATTGCCTCGTCGGTGAGGACTTCTCCGCTCGTGGTCACGAAATCGGGCCGAATCCGAAGTTTGCCTTCCAGGGTGGCGGAAGCCAATTCCTTGATCGAAGCCGCATACCCGAAAAGCTGCTCGGGCTGGAAGCGGTTGAGCGTATCAATCGTGTGTGGCAGTGGTTCCAGCACCGAACAAAGGCGGACGTCACAGAGGATCCGGGGCAAAGTGCGGCACGAGGTCACACCGGCGAAACGCCCGTGCGTCGCCCCGTACCAGGCCAGGCGCACCCGGTTGAAAGGGTTGATCCTCACCGTTCCCACGCGCGTGGTCACGCCCCGCATGCGCGACCAGGCTTCCTTGTCATAGACAAAGATTCCCAGGGTGCCGGACGTTCCGGAGGTGTGAAGGACGAGGAATCGCTTCCGGTAAATCTGCTCCGTTCCGGAGTGAATCCACGCTTCGATCGGGGCACGCCGAAGGTCGGGATCGTTCGACACGCGGTCGAAGTTCTCCATGAGGATGTCCTTGTCGATGATGGGGAGGTCCCGCACCGTGACCTCCCCGAGATCCGCTTCCCGGATGCCATGAGCCGAATAATAGTCGCGATAGAAAGGGGAATTCCTCCAAAGATGGGAGAGAAGTCTGGACAGGCTTTCCTTCTGGTAGGCCAACACCTCATTCCGGCCCCAGCCGGCGCGGGCCTGGATCATCCGGATCCCGCGGAACGTCGAAGCGAGCCACATTACTTATCGGGGGCGTGGAAATCCAACAACGTCCGCGCACCGGCGGGGGCTTTCGCCGCCAGAAGTGCCGTCACCACTGGGGAATGGGTCGATTCTTTGCATAGGGTAACAGTCGGACGATCGGACAATCCAACCGTATTGAAGCAGCATTCCGGGTCAATTGCCAAGGGAAGAGAGAACCCGAGAACGAAATGACCGATCATGCGGATCGTCGATGCGGTCGGATTCCCGGGGAAACCCTAACGCCGAAAAAGGCTCCCCTACTCGAGCATCCGGATGCGGAAGGAGGCGCTTTCTCGCAGATTCGGCGGCGCGCTCGTCGGAATCACGGCCCGGTATTCCGTGACGCGCGCCCCGGGATCGACGGGGGTGATCGGCCAGAGCGGACGCCAGAGCTCGAAATCCGCTGTCATTTCGAGCACATAGTCCTGAAAGGGAATGCTTTCGAATGCGATCTCTACTTCGTCGACCGGAAACCCTTCGGCGTGGATTCCATGGATGGCCATCGGCACTTGGGAGACCCTGATGCCATCGATCCAGGCAAGCGCATCCGAAGCATCGCCCGCATTTCCCCGGCTCTGCGTCCAGCGCACCCGATGGGCACCGGTGGCGAGGCGCAAGGAGTGGCGCTTCCAACCGTTTCCACCCTGGATACGACCATATTCAATCCCATCCACCGAAACCGTCAGCGCGGCCGTAGGATCCTCGAAATCGACTTTCCAGAAGAAATCGAGCTGGATCGGCCCCTCGCGGATGGTCTGCAACCACGAGTTTCCGCCATCGGGAACAAAGCCGACCTGGAGCGCCTCATGGCCATCGCGCCGTTCGATCGGCTGGACGGTCCAGGGCGCGTCCCCTCCGCTCTGGAAAATCCATTCGGGTTGTCCGACCGCGTCGCCGAAGAGGGTTTCCGGCGTGGGGCGCCACTCCGTCGCGAAGGGAGCGATCATATTGAGGGTACGGACGCAGTTGGAAGAGGCTGGCGTACCGGCGGCGGCACCGGCGACCAGAATATTGGGATTCGAATAGAACGGCACGCGCAAGCCGGGCGGACGCGCCATGATCGTGCGGTAGAGTGTTCCGTCAACGGAAGCCGCATTGAAACGCCAACCGTGGGCGTAGGGAAATATCGCGGCCGTCACCTCCGGGTCATCGCCTGGCGCATGCTGGCAGCCGAGATTGTGGGCGATCTCGTGGGAGAACGAATAGTTCGTCGCCACACAATCGTGCGCGACGACGCTGAAGGCATATTCGGAGAAATTGGCCGGATTGGAAACAAGCGTGTAGGCGCGTCCGCAGGAGAGGTCGTTGACGACGATCATGCTGACCAGATCGGCGCCGACGAGACCGCGAAGATCGGCAATTTCATCGAGGTAACCGTCGGCTGGCGCCTGGAGGCGATTCAAATCGATGGCCATATCGATCGAGGGCGTTTCTTGATAGTCCACCTCCTGGTGATGAACGAGACGCAGGCGGGGTTGGGCGAGACTGTCAGCGAGGGCGGCGTTCGTCTCGTCGACCGCGAGATAGACGAGGGCTTCCATCGCCGACGCCCCCCCGACGGCGGCGACCGCGGCGGGGGTGTAGACGACGAGAACGGCAATCTCAGGCACTGGCACCGGATCGTCCCCCATTTCGGGCGGCGGCGAGGGCAGGATCCGGCTTGCGTCGGGAACCTGGGCCGGCGGCAGCGTTGGCCCCCGAACGTCGGCAGCTTCAGGGTTTCCCGGAATAATCTGCTCGCAAGGGGGAAGGAGATCCGCAAGGATCTCGCTCTCGATCACGATTCCCTCGGGGCCCACCCGCCATTCCAGCGAGCTTCCTCCATCGGGGATCCGGAAATTCGCGACGACCTTATCGTCCTTCCGCGCGAGGGACCAGGAGCCGTTCTCCCTCTCTCCCTCGATTGTCCCGAGAAGGGTATAGCTTGTATCCGAACGCCGCGTCACGCGCACTACGGACGCCCTTACCTGGATGCTGCCACCGCGGAGATTCAGATCGAGCGTCTCCGTTTCCCCGGACGCGGCCCGGCGTAATCCTTCCCAGGGAATCACGGGGGCCCGCTGATCGACGGCCCATCGGGGCGTGGCCGGACCGGAACCGGGATCCGGTCGCTCGGCAAGTGCCCCCTCGGAAGGAACCGGGCGAAGCGTCGCCGGCAAACGCGGCCAGGAAGTGAAGCCGCGTTGGGAAACCTCCTCCGCGCCCGCTGTCGGTTCCGCGGACCGCCGACAAAGGACGCCCGTCCCAGTGACGAGGGCAAACAAAAGCGCGCAGGCCAGGGAAAGGCGCTGCCATGGGTGGAATCGCGAGGACATGGCTTTCAAGATAACATGGGGATGGGGGGAATCCGACCCCGATTGCGCGGTCACTGTTGAGACGGCGTCCCCCCAGTTGCGGTTACGTCCGAATGTGCTTCCCCGCCGAAGAAGCCGCCTTCAGGCAACTTCGCCGAGGATCCCGAACGGGCGCTTCCCCTTATCCTCCCCGGACTAGAGATCCTCGAGATCGAAACGGCTACTCTCGCTCCAGACCTTATCGACGACCTTCGCGGATCCGAGGGCTTTCTGGAGTTTCGCAACGCCTTCGTCGGAAACCTTGGAGTTCCAGAGGTAGACGGCCTTGAGATTGCGCAATTTCGCAATGCTCGCGAGGCCGGAGTCCGACACGGAGGTTCCGTAAAGGTTCAGCCAATCGAGGCCCGTGAGGCCAACAAGATGTTCGAGACCGGCATCCGTGATCTTCGTGTTGTTGAGGTTCAATTTGGTAAGCCGGGCGAAAGCACCGACGGCCTTCAGCCCCTCGTCGGTGACATTTGTCCGTGCGAGGTTCAGTTCGACCACATTCGGCGCGATGGACATCAACTGTTTCACCTCGTCATCGCCAATCAGGCTGGCACCGGAAATGAACTCGACGGCGAGGAGTTGCGGAGTGGTCACCGAAATCGCCGTGATGGTGGCACCGAGATCCGTCAACGCCCGCACCCCATCCGGGTTCGGTTCCTTCAATCCCATCGCCTTGACCTCGTCGAGCGTCATTTGTTTGACGGGACCCGCGGGGGCCGAACCCGCCTTTCCGAAATGGGCCCCTTCCGCGATCCACTCCTTGAAGGCCGCGATCTCGACCGGGGTGAGCGGCGTTCCGTCTTTCTTCGGCGGCATCACATCGTCATCACTCTGCGGGAGGATGACGCGGGTGTAGAGGGAACTTTCGTCTGGATTCCCGGCTTCGATGACGTTTCCCGAAAGGATGCCGGAGGTTGAGTCGAGGGCGAGTCCTCCTTTCGGCTTCTTGTCCGCTTCCGTCTTCTTACCGGTGTGGCAGTCGTAACATTTTGCCTTCAGAATCGGCACGATGTTCTTTTCGAAATCAACGGCCGCGCGCGCGGCCGGAGCGGCAACGAGAGCGCAGGCGAAGGCCGCGAGACGCGAAAGGACAAAAGGCTGGGGTATCCGGGACAAAAACATGGGGAAGGGAGAGGTGGACAGGAAAGCGCTCCGGTTCGCCGACGGGTAAGAGCCGACAAGCCCGGAGCGCGAGGGGGGACGGAGTTCTCTGAACGGGGGCGTCCTCCAGGCGATTAGGCAGGGAAGATCTCCTTGATCGGCTCGGCCTTGTTGGCAACCCAGAAGGGGCGCCCGGAGGGAGAGGTCACGACCCGGTCTCCCGGCAAACCAAGGGCATAGGCGATGGTGGCGTTGAAATTCAGAGGCGTGACCAGTTTGTCGACGACCTTCTTGCCGGATCCATCGGTGCTGCCGTACTTGATACCGCCCTTCACGCCGCCTCCGGCAAGGACGCAGGAGAAGGCAGTCGGAAAGTGGTCGCGACCATCCTGATGCTCCTTGACAATCTCAGGCGTTCTTCCGAATTCCGTGCCGATGGCGACCAAGGTGTCATCCAGCAGGCCCCGGCGCTCAAGATCCGTGATCAAAGCGGAGAATCCCGTGTCGAGAACGGCGGCGCGGCTTTCCACGGAGGCGAAGTTGTCATAGTGGGTATCCCAACCACCGAGGGTGACCTCGACGAATCGGACATTGTGCTCGACAAGGCGCCGGGCGAGAAGACAGCCTTGGCCGAAGGAATCCCCCCCGTACATGCTGCGAGTCTTCTGGTCTTCAAGACCGAGGTCGAAGGCCTTCAAATCCTCGCTGGTCATGAGCCTGACCGCCTCTTCGTAGAGGCCCTGGTAGCTCTGCACCTGCTTCTGGTTGAAAGTGCCATGGAACTTCGTGTTCAGTTTGTCCGCGAGAGTAAGGCGCTTGTTGAAGTCTTCCTCGCTGACCCCGCGCGCACGAGCGCTATCCTTCAAGCCATCGTTCGGATTCCCGATCGGCACCCCGGAGTACTTCGCACCCATGAAGCCGCCCGACGCATTCTCGGTGCCACCGCCGATGGTGACAAAACCAGGGATCGTCTCGTTTCGGCGTCCCGAGAGGCGAAGCACCCAGGATCCAATGGCCGGGTGGACGATGGTGCCCCGCATGGGATAGCTGCGGTGCAGGATGTATTGTCCCTGCTCGTGCGCACCCTGGTTGGTGTTCATCGAATTGATGATACACACCTTGTCCATGATATTGGCGGTATTCTTGAGATACTCGCTGATGAGGAGATCGTCGACATTGGTGCGGATACCACGGATCGGCCCGCGCACCTCTTCCTTGGCCTTGGGCTTCACATCCCACGTGTCGAGGTGGCTCATTCCTCCGCTCATGTTGAGGAAAATGACGTTCTTCGCGGCCCGGGGGCGGAGCGGCGGAGCGGCGGCGCCGAAGGCTTCCGTCGCGATGGTGGCACCGAGCATGGGCGCGGCAGCCACTCCGAGGTAGGTACGGGCGGCCTGAAGCATGAATTGCCGACGACAGATTTCATCGGTTTTTGTGTAAATGGTCTTGTCTGCCATGGGATCGGGGTGGTTGTTAGTAGGGTTGCTTCGGTGCTGGAATCAGGTCGGGGTCGAATGCTGGATGGGCGAATCGCCGCTTACATGGCGAACATGAATTCGGAGGTGCAGATGAGAGCGGACATGATGTTCTTGTAGCCCTTGCTTCCGTTGGCCTTGACCTCCTCGAGCATCATGGCCATTTCGTCGGCATCGGGACTCCGGGTCAGAATGCTCATGAAAAGGATCTTGATCTTCTCCTCGGGCGTCTTTCCCTTTTCCAGTTGTTTGAAGATATACGCTCCGTCGTTGCTGACCAGATTGCGCTCGACCTCGCCGTTGAGGATGGAGAGAACCTGGGTCACATCGGACTCGGTGCTCGCTCCCTCGATGACTTCACGGCTGGACTGGCCGAACTGCCGGAGGAAGTGGCCGGCCGGCATCGGGGACTGCAACTCAGAAGCGCGGGCCTTGCCGCCGAAATCGCTGCCTCCGCCGCCCATCATCATGGAGTCACCGCCACCCCCTCTGCCACCCTTGTCGCCCTTGATCTCGTCGGAGAGCTTACGGGCATATGCCCAGAACTCATCGCCGCTCTTCAGGGCGATCACTTCATCGTAGAGTTGGTTCATCGACTTCTTGCCCACAAGAACCGGACGGCCGTTGAAGTAGATGTTCCCGCCGTAATCGCCTTTCTTACGCTTGTCCACATCGGCGACATCCATCACCAGAAGCGAGTCCCAGACCTGCTCGGCACTGAGACGCTGGAGCTGGCGCCCGTTGAAATGATAGGGATCGTAGGAGGCGACCTGCTCTGGGTTGGCGGAAAGTTGGTAAGTATAGGTATTATAAAGCACGCGCTGGAAGGCCTTCATGTCGTAGTCGAGGGATTTCATCAGCTCGACGAGGTAGGTCATCAGCGCCGGATTCGAAGGCTGGGACGCGTTGCTGAAATTGTCGACCGGCTCAAAAAGCCCGGTGCCCATGACCCGCTTGAAAAGGCGGTTTGCGATGACATGGGTAAAACGCGGATTGTCCGGTGACGTCAGCCAGTCGGCGAACATTTCCCGGCTCTCGGAGCCCTTGCGCTCGGCGCTGCGGGTACTGACCTTCACTTTCTTCCCGAAGATCGTCTCGGCACCGATCCACTCGCCCGGATCGCCATCGCGGTACTGGTAGTCGTCCGGGAGCTTGATGGTGCCCTTCCCGGCGTCGGCGATGCTGAAGTCATAGACGGCGTAACGGATCATCCGGGCGATATCGCGGACTTCCTTGGGCTGCTTGTCGTCCTGGTCGTTGACCTGCGAAGCCACGCCATCGTTGGCTCCCTTGAGTCCGTTGGTAAAAGCCGCCAGTTCGTAGAATTGCTTCTGCTTCCAGTCGTCGAAAGGATGATTGTGGCACTGGGCGCACTCGATCCGCGTTCCAAGGAAAATGCGCGTGGTGTTGGCCATGTTGTCCAGCGGCATGCCCTTGTCCCGGACATAGTAACCCACCGAGCCATTTCCCTCTTCCCACCCACCGCCCGTGGCGGTGAGCAGTTCGTAGACCATCTGGTCGTACGGCTTGTTGTTGTTGATGCTATCCTTGATCCAGCGGATGTAGGGAGCCCCGGAGGTTTGGGCGAAGCTATCGGTGGCCCGAAGAAGATCCGCCCACCAGTTGAAGAAACTGCTGGTGTAGGCATCCGAGTCGAGAAGGGTGTCGACGAGAACGGCGCGCTTTTCCGGATTCGTGTCCGAGACGAAGCCGATGGCCTCGTCGTAGGTCGGGATCCGGCCGGCAAGCCCCAGATAGGTGCGGCGGACGAATTGTTCGTCCGTCGTCTTGGCCGGGGGCACGAGTTTCAGACGCCGGAAGTCGGCTCCAACAAGTTTGTCGACCTGCTTGGAGGCGTTGGACTGGAAGACCTTCGACTGGTTCGGTGCCTCACCCGCCCCCCGTGGCAATTGTGCGGCGACGATGCCGGGGAGGGCCAGCGCGCAGAGCGTTGTCACGAAAATCGGGAATATTTTAAATCGCACGTTCATAGGTTAGAAAAGGATACGATACCGGCGGGCTTCATCGCAAGCGACATTTTGCGCCGCCGGAAAAGGGATCCGGGGCCTCGAAAAGCCTCAAACGCTCTCAGGAAGGCGACTCGGAGCCTTTGCGCGGGGGCTCCGGGGAGCACGTTCTTTGCTCGAAGTGCTTTCGGCGCCCAGTGCAGGTTCGGAAAGGGTCCCGGTTTCGGAGTTCTCGGCGAGTTCGGCGAAAATCAACCGACCGGCGCTCGTCTGGAGGGTGCCGCCCACCACGATCTCGGCCGTTCCTCCGATGCGCTCCGCCGCGTGATTGACGACGATCATCGTGCCATCGGGCAGATAACCCACAGCCTGGTGGGGATCTTTCCCTTCCTTCACGAGCATCAGCTCCAACTGGTCCCCCGGGGCGACGACCGGGCGCATGGCTCGCGCCAAATCATTGAAATTCAATACTTGAACTCCCTGAAGACGCGCAACTTTGCCGAGATTCGAATCATTCGTGGCGATGCGGGCACCGAGCCGCCGTGCCAGTTGAATGAGCTTGGTGTCGGTGAGTTCCTCCCGCTCCTGACGGTCCTCGTGCACGGTAATGTGCAGGCCGGGCGTGTGCTTCATCTGATTGAGCCCCTCCAATCCGCGCTTTCCCCGTTCCCGTTTCAAGGGATTCGGAGAGTCGGCGAGAACATGCAGTTCATCGAGGACAAACCGGGGGATGATGATCGAGCCACTGAGGAAGCCGGTCGCGCACACCCGGGGAATCCGGCCGTCGATGATGATATTGGTGTCCACGAGTAGCGGAAGTTCCTGCAGGGCGTCCTGCCGAAAGCGGACGTAGGGGATAATGAAGGAGAATTCCTCGCGATCACTGCGGAGGGCGAGCATGACGCCGAGGAAACCGAGCGTGGTATAGACGAGCAGTTCGAACACCTGCCGCATGTGCCCCGCACTTTCCAGCTTCTCGGTCACCCAGGGATTGTCGAAGAAATCGACCCGTAGGACAAGCCATGCGCAGAAGAGACCGACCATCAGCCCGATCGTTCCATGGGAGAACCCCCGGAAGGTGAAATTCTTGAGCAGAAGCTCCACCGCGACGACCGAAGCGCCAAAGCAAAAGCCCACGATCCCTCCCATATACGCCTCAGCACCAAAGCCCAGGGCCACGAGCATACCAAGGAGACAAGTGATGCAGAGAAACACCACTCTCACCGCATTCAGGGATATTGCTGAAGGCATCATCGCGTTTTGAAATCTTTTCGCGTCTGAATTCCGCTCACCGTGCGCGGCTTTCCGGCATTCCTCAACGCCATACGCTCAATTCGATTAATGATAATTCTAATAATTATATTGTCTACCTTGAATATCAGGACTTACCTTTTTCGGAATAGGCCTCGCCGCCGGTCGTCCGAGTCACCGGTCGCCTGTGGGGATTCAGGAACATCCTTGTAACGCAGGATCCCGTTTTCACGAAGGTTGCGAAGGAGATTGCGGAAATCGTCCGTAAGTTGCTCGTCGGTGAGGAGGGCGGCCAGCAGGCCGTCGCCCTCCGTGGCCTCTTCCAGTGTTCGATTGGTCTTGTCGAGGGTGCGATTGGCGTTGTCGGCCACGGAACGGAAGGAATCCAAGCCCGGGTCGAGCTTGCGGCTGGCCTTCTTGAGATTTTCCGAAGTCTCCCTGAGTTCCGAGAGCGCGAGGCGGAGATTCTCCGTGTTTTCGTCGTCGAGGACCCGCTCGTTGATGGCGGTGACGGCGATATTGAGCTGAGCGATGGCACCGTTGAATCGGGCGAGGTTTTCCTCGCCGAGAATGCTCTGGTCGAACTTGGCGAGCGCGCTGTTGAGATCGCGCAGGGAATCCCGCATGCCGTCCAGCATTTCCTGCCCCTTGCGGGACAGATCGCCGGCGGAAGAGGCCAGACTCCCCAGATCGGTGGCGGGAACCCCCTTGATCTCGGAGTTCGGGGCGAGGAAACGACCGGTGGCCGTTCCCGGCGCCTTGATCGCGATGTAGCTGTCTCCGAGCAGTCCGCTCACGCCGATCGAGAATTCCGAATCCTCGGGGATGCGGAATTCGTCGTAAATTTGGACCTCCGCGACAATGCCGGTGGCATCGGGAGTAAGATAGGGGAGCCTAGAAACCCTCCCGATTTTCGCTCCTCCGAGCCGGACTTCCGAATTCTCGACGAGCCCCCCGGTGTCCGGGAAATAAACGATAAGCGGGTAGCGTTCCCGGAAATGTTCCGAGAAGCTTCCAAACCGGAGAATGATTCCGCCCAGCAGAAGCAGTCCGACGAAGAGGAAGATTCCAACATAAAGCTCGGTGCGCGTTTCCTTCATGCTCGTAGAGGGGCGCGCGGGCCATTCGGAGGAATCCATCCGGACCACCCGCGCGGGCGCTCAATCTAGTTCATCTGGCAGAAAAAGAAAACCCGCTTCGCTCACGGTTTTTCCCCGGAGACTCCCTCGATGAAATTCCGCACGACCGGGTCCTCACAGGCACGGATCGCGTCGGGCGTTCCCTCGAAATAGATGGCGCCCTCCCGGAGGAAGATGATTCTTTGGCCAACCTCATAGGCGCTGCGCAGGTCGTGGGTGACGACGATGGAACTGACCCCGAGCCGCCCCCGCAGGCGACGGATGAGCTGGTTGATACTGTCGGATGCGATCGGGTCAAGCCCGGCCGTTGGCTCGTCATAAAGCATGCCGAGCGGTTCCGTGACGGCGGCGCGGGCCAGGGCCACGCGCTTCCGCATTCCGCCACTCAGAAGAACCGGCATTTTCCCGAGATGCTCCCCCAAGTTCACCATGGCGAGAGCGCTCTCGACCTTGGCGTGAATCTCCTTTTCGTTGCGAAGGCCCCTCTCACGCAAGGGGAAGGCGACATTTTCCGCCACGGTCATCGAATCGAAGAGCGCGCCGTCCTGGAATAGCATTCCTATCTTTCGGCGCACCGGAAACAATTCCCTTTCGGACAAGCCGGTGATCTCCGTCCCATCGACCCGCAGCGAACCGGCGTCCGGTCGCATCAGCCCCAGAACGTGCCGGAGCAGCACGCTCTTGCCACCACCGCTGGCTCCGAGAATGACGAGTGTCTCCCCGGAGGCCACCGCGAACGTCACTCCCCGGAGGATCTCCTGGGAGCCGATCGTCTTCCGGAGATCCGTCGCCTCGACGAAAGGGGTGGCTCTAATCGGCGGGGAGGATTTCATTCAAAAGAAGGGTAAGGAAGAAATTGGCGACCAGGATGCCGAGCGACGCGATCACGACCGAGCGGGTCGTCGCCCGCCCCACTCCGACCGCTCCGTGTTCCGTAGCCAGTCCCTGGTGACAGGCCACGGCGACGATCCCGATGCCGAAGAGGAATCCCTTGATCATTCCAAAGGCGAGATCCTCAAGCCCGGTCCACCCCTCGATATGACTCCAAAACCATGCGGAAGGGATCCGGAAGAGGAGCACACCCACCACGTACGAGGCTCCAATGCCGAAGACGATCGATTCCGCAATGAGGAGAGGCATCGAAACCATCATCCCGAGGAAGCGCGGCACAACCAGATAGTCGACCGGGTGAACAGCCATTCCACGCAGGGCGTCGATCTGCTGCGACACCTTCATCGTCCCGATCTCGGCGGCCATGGCCGCCCCCACCCGGCCCGCGACCATGAGACCGACGATGACCGGAGCCAGCTCCCGGCAGGTTGCGATGGCCACCACGGCGCCCACGACCGATTCCATCCCCAGCTTCACGAACTGGTAGTACATCTGGGCCGTGAAAACCGCACCGGTGAAGGCACCGGTCACCACAACGACCGGTTGCGAGCCGAATCCGATATCCACGATCTGCCTCCCGGCGAGCCCGGCGCGGATTCCCTGCCGGAATATCGACGAGAAAACCTCGCCCGTCAGGGAGGCCACCTCGCCGAGGTAGCGAACGAAATTCAAGAAGACCCGGCCGAGAATTCTCACGGGCTAGGAGGCGCGGTCACTCGATGCGCTGGGTGCGCGATCCGGTATCGAGCTCCGACGGTATCTCCCCGACAAAGCGCGGCTCCAGATCGATGCGCCGGAAAGCATCGGTCAATTGCTTTACCGAGATCACAGGCTCGTCCATTTCGAAATAAACGATGTCGTGGTTCGGATCCGCCTGGTAGCGGAGCCCGGGAAGTGTCTCCAATTCATGGTCGAGACGCATGATATTGTCTCCTTCACGCAAGCCAACGGCATAGACTTCGAGTTCGATCATAGTGCCTGTCCTATAGACTCCCCCCGCCCTGCTGGCGAGAAAAATCGTTCGCCTGAGAACGATCCCGCCGGAAAGGGAAAAACCCGGAACCGACGCGCGGTTCCGGGTTCTCCTCTCTGATTGGGCGATGCTTCGCCGGGCGTTCGGTTAGCCCTGCTCCGGGTTCACCATCTTGAGACCCTGCATCTGGAAGACGTCTTGGTCGTTCTGGTCGATGAACTTGAACTCACTGCTCAGCTTCGGAGAGTCTCCGCTGCCGTCGCAATAGATCACGACGCAGTTCTTGCCGCCCCACACCCCACCCGGCTGGGTCGGATCGTCGGTGTAGGTTCCCGTTTGGCCGGACGTGAAACCGGAAGCGAGAAGCGGGAAACGGGCGCTGGTCGAATCGTTGAAACCCTGCGCGTATGCGTAATGGTTCTCACCGGCTTCAAGCGCCTTGCCCGTTTGCGGCTTGCTGGTCTCCCAGAGGTTGTCGGGACCCTGCAGGAACTTGCCTGTTCCATGCCAGGGACAACCCGCAACGTAGAAGATCTCCTCGGACTCGATGTCGGGAACGACCTTGGCGAGCGCCTTGTTGGCGGACTCACCGGGCGGATAGAGACCACCGGAGTCCCCCGCGTAGGAACGCAGGGCAATGGCGATCTGCTTGGCCTGCTGGAGCGACTTGCTCAGCTTGCCCTTCCGCTGGATGGTGCTGAATACGGGCACGGAGACGCTCGCGAGGATGGCGATGATCGTAATCACCACCAGCAGCTCCACGAGCGTGAAGCCCTTCTGGTACATTTTCGTTTTCATGGGTTTTCAGTTTTTGAGTTCTGTTAGGACTATGGTTATTAATTATGTCTTATACTCTGCATGCCGTTTCGACCATCGACGCTCTCGCTCGACCGGAGGAGGGTGAATCCAAGGGGAAAAGGAAGGGGATCAAAGGCCTTATCGGCAATTTCATCCTCGCAGGACCGTCACTTTCCTTCAAGAAAAATCCCGGAATCTGCCGAAATCTTTTAAAATCCCCGCGAAAGCAGGGGATTTTCAGCGGAGAAGCGGCCTGAGGAGGTCGGAATAGATCCTATCCCATCCATACCTTTTCAGGGCCTCCTTGCGCGCCCTGAATGCCGGATCCGCGTTCAGGGTACCGAGGATGCGGGTCGCGATTTCCTCCGGCGCGGTTGCGCCGGGAACGAGCACGGGAACCCCGGGCAAAAGCGAGGCCATCGGTTCCCGGTCGAAACAGAAAAGAGGGACGCGGAGAAGGGCGGCTTCGAGGACCGGGAGGCCGAATCCCTCCTGCCGACTCGGCAGGAAAACGGCGTCGCTCAGCGCGTAAAGGCCCTGGAGATCCCCATCGGTGACCGGGGACGTTTCCGACGCGAAGGCCATCGCGTGCGTCAGACCAAGGGCAGACGCCAGCCCGCGCAAGGCATCGCCATAGGCCGCCGAGGCCGGATGGTGGGGATCGGGCGCGCCCGTCACGAGATAAAAGGCGTCGTGGCCCGCAGTCCCGAGCGCCGCCGTGACCTGGAGACCCAGCTCGATGTTCTTCCTCCGGAGAATACGCGCGGGTTGCAGGAGAACGATGTCGCGCCCTAGAATCCTGTGCCGTTGTTCCAGTTCCGCGACCGTCGGCGTGAGTCCGAGCACCTTCGCCGGATCGATGCCATTCGGAATCACCGGGCAATCCTCGGGAGGGATGCCGGTGAGATCGCAGAATTCCCGCTGGCGTTGCGCCGAGACGGCAACGGTCGTGAAACCGGGGTGGGCTTTCGCGAGGAGCTCCCGAAGCGGCGGTTCCAGGGTGTAATCGGGATTGATCGCGGCGAGGTCGTGGATCCAGTTTATAAACCGCGTCGCCCCGCCTGACGCCGCCAATTCCGCGAGCGCCTCCGTCGCGCCAGGATGGAACGGCATCGTCATCAGGTTGTGGACGAATGCCACCTCGACCCCAACGAGCGCCGTTTCCAGGATCCGCCGCATTTCAGGCGCGGCTGTCTCCGAACCGGGCCGCAGCTCCGGAAGGACCCCCACCTCCACCCCCGGTTCGCGGGACTCCCCTCCCCCGCAAAGCACCGTCACCCGGTGCCCGTGCCGCGCGAAGAGCGCCGCGTGCTCGGCCATCACGCGCTCCACGCCTCCGACGGTCGGAGGGTAAAGGTAATGGATCAGGGCGACGTGCATCCGCGTCCTATTTCCGCTTCCCCTTGCCCTTCGGCTTCAGGTTGTAGTTCACCACCTTCTTCGGCGACGCCCCCGCGCTCGCGCCGCCCACCCCATACTCCGACTTCAGCGTCTTGATCTGGTCCCGCAGCAGCGCCGCGCGCTCGAACTCCAGCTTCGTCGCCGCTTCCTCCATCTCGGCTTCCAACTCGCGCAGCACCTCCAGCACATCCAGATCCCCGCTCTCGCGTAAGACGCTGCTCTCCACCTGCTTCCCCTTCAGCACCGCGTGCAGGCTCTCCTGCACCGCGCGCACCACGCTCTGCGGCGTGATCCCGTGCTTCGTGTTGTACTCGATCTGCTTCTCGCGACGATAATTCGTGATATCGATCAGCCGTTGCATGCTCTTCGTCGTGTGGTCGGCGAAAAGGACGACCTCCCCGTTCACGTGGCGCGCCGCGCGGCCCGCCGTCTGGATCAGGCTCGTCTCGCTCCGCAGGTAGCCCTCCTTGTCCGCGTCCAGGATGCAGACCAGGCTCACCTCCGGCAAGTCCAGCCCCTCCCGCAGCAGGTTGATCCCGACCAGGATGTCGAACTCCTCCGCCCGCAGCGCCCGCAGGATCTCCACCCGCTCGATCGCATCGATGTCGCTGTGCAGGTAGCGCACGCGCAGGTCGACGTTCCGCAGGTAGTCGGTCAAATTCTCCGCCGTCCGCTTCGTCAGCGTCGTCACCAGCACCCGCTCCCGCTTCTCCACCCGTTGCCGGCACAGCTCGATCGTCTCGTCGATCTGCTCCTTCAGCGGGCGCACCGTCACCACCGGATCCAGCAGGCCCGTCGGCCGGATGATCTGCTCCACGATCAGATGCTTCCCCTTCTTCGTAACGTCAAAGTCCTCCACCGCCTGCGCGCTCCCCGAGATCCTCGGCAGCACCTCCGGCGTCGTTTCCTCCTCGCCGATCCGCTTCCGCTCGTGCGGGATGTAGCCCTCGTTCCCCACCACACTGTTCTGCACCTCGAACTTCGCCGGCGTCGCGCTCACATAGACCCGCTGGTGCGTCATCTCCATGAACTCCGGGAACTTCAGCGGCCGGTTGTCCAGCGCGCTCGGCAGCCGGAAGCCGAAATCCACCAGCGTCGTCTTCCGCGACTTGTCCCCCTCGTACATCCCGCCGATCTGCGGGACGCTCGCGTGCGACTCGTCGACCACGAGCAGGAAATCCTTCGGGAAAAAGTCGATCAGCGTCGACGGCCGCGTCCCCGGCTCCCGCGCCCCGAGGTGCCGCGAGTAATTTTCGATCCCCTGGCAGAATCCCATCTCCTGCATCATCTCGATGTCATACTCCGTCCGCTGCTTGATCCGCTGCGCCTCCAGGTACTTCGCCTCCCGCTCGAAGAACGCCACCCGCTCCACCATCTCCTCGCGGATCGCCGTGATCGCGCGCTTCATCTTGTCCGCCGGCGTCACGAACTGCTTCGCCGGGAAAAAATTGTAGCTCTCCATCGTCCCCGTCGCCGTCCCCGTCAGGGTGTCGATCGCCGAGATCCGCTCGATCTCGTCCCCGAAGAACTCGACCCGGATCCCCTCGTCATCCAGATACGCCGGGATCACCTCCACCACATCCCCCCGCACCCGGAACTTCCCCCGCG
>JAHEDC010000056.1 GCA_024641425.1 Verrucomicrobiales bacterium
GCAGACGGTCGGAGCACCGAGGCAGTTGCCCTCGAGTTCGACCTTGTGCAGGATCTTCGCGCCTTCGTCGGAGGGCTCGATGATGTAGAGGTCGCCCTCGTTGATCGGGACGATGAGTTTGCCATCGACGGCGAGCGGGGAGGAATGGAGGTTGTCGGGCCCCAATTTCTGCGACCAGAGGATCGAGCCGTCGTCGGCATTCACACAGACAAGCTCACCGGTGGCAACGATTTGATAGACACGGTTGCCGACGAGGACGGGCGAACTGGTGAACATCTTGAGGGGATTACGCCAGACCTCGGCGCTGGCAGGAAGCTTCGGGGCACCGCCCTCGATCTCGTCGACCACCCCGCCGGTATCGTCGAGATCCTCGGGCAGCTTGACGGCGAACATGCGACCGGTGTCGGAACTGTCCATATTCTCCGCGTCATGAATGCAAATGAGCGTGTCCTTGTAGAGAACGGGACTGGCATTGACGCCCCCCTTGCTCACGCGCCAGCGCCAGATTGGCACACCGTTCGCCGCATTCACGCAGACGATATTTCCGCAGCCGGTGCCGGCGTAAAAGACACGGCGCCCGTCACGGGTTTCGACGACGGGCGTCGAAAAGGAACTGTCCTGGGGCTGGATGCCGGGTTCGGATGACCAGACCGGCTCGCCGGTGAGCTTATCAAAGGCATAGAAGCGGTCCCGGGCCGGGCCTTCCTTGCCCCAGTAACTGGAAATGCAGCGGACGATGGCCGTATTCCCCTCGATAACGATGCATCCCGAACGCCCGTTCGGAAAGGTGAGGCGACCGTAGCGCTCGATCATCGAATGCTGCCAAAGCAACTTGCCGGTTTTGTCGCAGGCGATAAAATGCCCGTTTGTCATCGCGAGGTAAATATTCCCGGTTTCGGGATCGACGGTGGGACTACCGATCCCGTAACGGCTGTAGGCGGTATCACTCACGTAGTCGTTCTGCTCGACTTCCCAGAGGAGCTTTCCCGTGACGGGGTCGAGGGCGGTCAGCGTCTCGCTGAAATCGGGGCCCGAGCCATGGTAGCCGAAGCTGTAGAGCTGTCCGTCGGCGATCACGGGATTGCCGCGTCCCTGGAGCGTGTATGTCCAGACCGGCTTCTCATCGAAACTCCATCCGGAATATTTCTCGTCGCTGGTGCCGTTCTGATTCGGCCCGCGCCAGGAATACCACTGGGGTTCGTCCGCCAGCGCCGCGCCGCCGGAAAGGGCGACGATCATGAGTAGTAAACATCCTCGCTTGATCATAATTGGGAAGAAATTGGAATCGGGGAAAACGAGCGGCAGCATACGTGGAGAGTCCACGCGCTGGCAAATGATTAATCCAGGACGCGGGGACTCTCCGTAAACCCTATCACTGCCGATCCAGGAAAAAACTCACACTCCGGTTGCCTGCGAAGCCGTCCTTGACACTGGACCCAACTCAGCTTAACAGATACGCTCTCAAAATTTCGCACTCACATCCTACCCGCATTTCCCCATGGCCACCGTTGACGTTATCCTTCGTGAAAAAATCCTGAACCTTGGCGCGGAAGCCGACGTGGTGAAGGTCAAGCGCGGCTACGCGTCGAACTTCCTCATCCCGACAGGCAAGGCCTTTGAAGCCACCAAAGGGAATCTCCGGAACATCGAGGCACTCAAGGCCGCCCGTGCCAAGCGCGAGGCCGAGGAGATGAGTACCGCCCTAACCCTCGCGTCCCGCCTGAACAAGCAGCGGATCAAGCTCGAACTTGCCACCGGCCAAGGCGGGAAAGCATTCGGTTCCATCACGACAATGGACATCCATCGTGCTCTTGAGGAAGCGGACAAGAAGTTCGGCAATATCGACCGCCACACGATTGAATTGGACAAACCAATCAAGCACACCGGCGATTTCGAAATCCCGATCAAACTTCATCCAGACGTCACCGCCATTCTCAAGGTGAAGGTGACCGCATCCTCGGAGCAAGGCGCCGGCGAAGAGGCCGCAACCGAAGAGGGCGGCGACGAGTGATCGGCAGAGGGTCTCTCGTGAAGACCACCATCGTTTCCCCGGAGGCGATTACAGCCACCTCAACTAGGGATGGGAATACGGGCGCTTGCACGAGCGCAAGGCCTTAGTTTGGCCTTGACGGAAGCCCACAGATGCAAAATCCTAGGAGCATTTGAGATCCCATGGCAGACCCCAGGCACCCGGACGATTCCCCTCCGCTTGATTTCGACCTGAATCTCGACGAAATCATCGTCGAGCAACCGGAGAGTTTGCCAGGAGGCGAATCCGACGGATCCGAAGCCGAGTCCCCCGCCATCACGGCGCTCGACGATGCCTTGGCGGAACTGGATGGAACCGACGGGACGGAAAATCCTGAAGGGTCCGAAGCTC
Source organism: Verrucomicrobiales bacterium (assembly GCA_024641425.1). Taxonomy (GTDB): domain Bacteria; phylum Verrucomicrobiota; class Verrucomicrobiia; order Verrucomicrobiales; family DEV007; genus JAHEDC01. The sequence goes on from JAHEDC010000056.1 coordinate 2,381, forward strand.
TGGAGGAACTTGAAGAACTCGAGGAGTTCGAGGAACTCGACGATTCCGGGCACCTTGAGGAGACTACGGAAGCAGAGGAGGATAACGAAGCCTCTCCCGAGAGCCCGCCCGAGATTCCAGAGGGTGAGTCCGCTCCCGATGACGAGGAGGGGGAGGAGGAATCAGCCACCGCCGATTTCCTCGAAGACACCGTCGAGGTCGTTTTCGACGACGACGAGGAGGAGAGCTACCTGGACGAAACACCCGGTTCCGACGGGGAGCCGGAGCTTCCGGAAAGCATTGATGAAGAGGGCGATCTTCCGAAGGACGAAGAGAGCACGCATTCCCGGGAAACGGAACGGGAAGACACGAATCCTCCAGATACGGACGAAGACGAAACGGAGAGCATCCCGCCGGAAGAAGCCGCGATACCTTCGCCGGAAGGACGTGGCGAGAATGATCTTCCCGCCGACGCCATCTCCGAAGATACTTCCGAGGCGGGAAGCGACGATCTTGAAGAGCTTGTCGACGAAGATTCCAATCGGGCCCCCGACCCGTTGCCCTTGGAAGAGGAGCTGCCCGGGGAGCTCCCCGAACTCGGCGATCCCAATAGCCCGGACGAAGCGGACTCCGTGGAACCGGTGGAGGTAGCCGAGGAACTTGACGAGATGCTGCCCGAACTTGAGGAGCTTGAGGATTTGGATCAACTCGAGGAGATCGAGCCAATCGAGTCCAGATTAACACCTCTTCCTCTGGCCAAGCCTAAGAAATCATCGCCCGCTTCGTTGGATTCGGCTGACGATGAAGCAACGGAGAGCCCCTCGAGTCCGGGCCCACCCGATACGGCCCCGCTCCAGCAATCCTCGCAGAAGGCCGAATCCCTCGCGGCGATCGATGATTTCGGGGAAATCGATGATCTCGATGGACTCGATTACGAGGTCGAGGAACTCGCTCCCGCCGATTCGAGGAAGGAGACCGCGCCCTCGCGTCCCCAGGAGACGAGCCTTGAAAACGAAGGGGTTCCCGATGAGATCACTTCTCCCGGATCAGCGGCGGCGGGCAGCGCGGCGAAGCAGGCCGCCAAAAAGCTCGTTCCCCTCGAATGGGTTTCCCTGGGCGCTGTCGTCCTTGTGATTCTTGTCGGACTTTTCGCCTTCCAACGCGCTTTCATGAGAATGGGAGGCGGTGCGCACAATGATGCCCCCCTGCAGAAAGTTCCCGAGCAACTCGACGGGACCTTGTTCCAACTCGAGGGAATTCAGGCCCATTGGAGAGATCGCCGCGACGGTGATCGCGTCGACCGGGACAGCGTCATTCTTCCCGAGGTCTCACTCCGGGTGACATCGGAATCTTCCGGTTATCTTCAAGCTCTCTTCCGCGACGAAACCGGAGAACTGCGGGGAGACTCGGTGACGCGAAGCCTGACCAAGGGAAAATTTGAATCCGGGAATCCCGAGGCGCAGTTCCTCGGTACCGAAGGGTTCAGCAACGAAGCCCTCTTCGCGGGATACCGCGCCGCTGGAGAAGCGGTCGCGTGGTCCGTCACCCTACGCGAAAGCTCCGATAACACCGAATGGACGGAGCTCGCAACCTTCCGCATTCCGCCTGTTCGCGACACACCTTGAACGCTTTTCCCATGACCCACGCGCACCCCACCTCGACGAATTCCCCCTCCGACGACAACGACAGCCTCCGGCCCGCCGAAGGCTGGCACATCATCCACCTCTTCTACCACATCGACCATGCCCAGTGGCAACTCATGGATGAGGAGGAGCAGCTTGAGGCGAAGACGAATCTTACCCGCCTGGTGCAGGAGATCCGCTCGACTCCCGAGACCCAACTCTTGACCTTCAGCATGGTCACACCGAAGAGCGACATTGGCTTCATGCTCCTCACCCCCGATCTCCACGACGCGAACCGCTTTGAAAAACGCCTCACCAATGCGCTCGGTGCCGAGATCCTGAATCCGGTCTACAGCTACCTCTCGATGACAGAGCAGAGCGAGTACACGACCACCTCCGAACAGTTCGGCGAGACCCTCAAATCCGAGCGGGGCATCGCAGAGGACAGCGACGAGTTCAAGACCGCCCTGGACGACTTCGAGACCCGCATGAAGAAATACGCGCAGGACCGCCTTTGCCCGAACATGCCGGACTGGCCGGTCTTCTGCTTCTACAGTATGGCCAAACGCAGGGGTGAGGTGAACAACTGGTACGGCCTCGACTACGAGTCCCGTCGCCTTCTCATGCAGGGCCACGCCCGCGTTGGCCGCACCTGGGCAGGGAAGATCCGCCAGTTGATCACCGGTTCGGTCGGACTCGATGAATCGGAATGGGGCGTCACCCTTTTCGCTAAGGATACGTTCGACGTGAAGGGCATCGTCTACGAGATGCGCTTCGACGAGGTCACGGTGAAGTACGGCGAATTCGGCGATTTTTACATTGGCATCCAGTTGCCGCTCGACGAGCTTTTCCGGCGCGTGGGAATCTGAGCGCGCCTTAAACGATACGCACTCCTCCTCATGTTCCGCAAAATTGCTTCGATCTTTCTCCCCCTCCTGCTGCCCCTCCCGTTCGCCTTCGCGGACGAGCCAGCCGAGGGCGAGACGAAGCCTCGGGCTGGCCACTCCCACGAGGGCGAGGCCTTCAACGAAGGGCCGCGGCAGTTCGCGACAATCATTCCCGGCACCGGCGACGTTCACTTTCCCATCCTCAGTTCCTGGCCCGATGCGCAGGCCTTTTTCGATCAGGGGATCGGTCAATTGCACGGATTCTGGTTCTTCGAGGCCGAGCGCACCTTCCGCCACATTGCCGCGCAGGATCCAGACTGTGCCATGGCTTACTGGGGCATGGCGATGGCGAACTGGGAGAATGCCAAGCGGGCGACCGAGTTCATTGCCAAGGCCGTCGCCTTGAAAGAGAAGGCCGGGGATGCGGGAAAAATGTGGATCGACGCCCAAAGCGCTTATCTCACTTCCACCGAAAAGGATGCGAAAGTGAAGAAACGCCAGCTTATCCGCGACCTCGAGAAGATCGTCCACGCCTACCCCGACGACCTTGAGGCCAAGGCGTTCCTCGCCTGCCGCATTTGGCAATTCGGTCGCGAAGGGCTCCCGATAACTTCCCACGAGTCCGTCGACGCCCTGATCCAACAGGTCTTTGCCAAGGCTCCGATGCACCCGGCCCACCACTATCGCATCCATCTCTGGGACGAGGAGAAGGCGGAACGCGCGCTCGACTCGGCCGCGAAGCTCGCCCAGACAGCACCCGCCATCGCCCACATGTGGCATATGCCCGGTCACATCTACTCGCGGCTGAAGCGCTACGATGACTCGGCCTGGCACCAGGAGGCGTCCGCCCGTGTCGATCACCAGCGCATGTTCGAGCAGCGCATTCTCCCTGACCAGATCCACAATTACGCCCACAACAGCGAGTGGCTCATCCGCAACCTCGCGTTTCTCGGCAGCGGAACAAAGGCCGTCGCCCTCTCCAAGAGCCTCCTTTCGAACCCAAGGCATCCCGCGCTGAACATGCCCGAAAAGGGCAACACCAGCGCGAATTACGGGCGCCAGCGCCTGATCGAATCCCTGGAGAACTTCGAGCTCTGGGACGAGGCCATCTCCCTTTCCCAAACGAGCTATCTTGATGAGGGAAGCAACGATTCGGACAAGCGCCAGCGGCTCCGCCTCCTCGGTATCGCGTGGTTCGAGAAAGGAGACCTTGCCAAACTCCGCGACATTTCCGTTACCGTTTCCAACCAGCGCGCCGCCGCCGAAGCCGAGCACGAACTCGCCCAGAAAACGGCCCGGGAGAAAGCGGAGGAAGCGAAAAAGAACGAAAAGGAAGTAACCCAGGCAGTCGCCAATGCCGGAAAGGCCCCCGGTGAGAAGGTCAAGCAGATCAAGGAACTTCAGTCCGATCTCGACGCCTATGTCGCCATCCTCGAGGATCGGACCGACGACGCCCGTTCCGCCCTCAAGGATGTGAAACGGTCCAAGCCCGCGCTGGCGCGGCTCCATCTCCGCCTCGGCCAGCAGGAGGAAGCCTTGCGCCTCTCCAAGGAAGCCGTCGACGGTGGCAAGAACCAGACCCTGCCGCTCGCCGCCCGAGTCGAGATCCTCCACCGCTGCGGCCAGACCGACGCCGCCCGCGAGGCTTTTTCCGAGTTGAAGGCGTTATCCGCCACCGTCGATCTCGCCACCCCGCCATTCCATCGCCTGAGCGAAATCGCCCTTGAATTCGGCGAGCAGCCGGACTGGCGCCTCCCCGTCGTCGTCCGCGACGATGTCGGCGAGCGCCCGGATCTCGCCACCCTTGGTCCCTTCGACTGGACGCCTCCCCTCGCCCCGGATTTCTCGCTCCCGGATGGCAGCGGCCAACCGCTCGGCCTGGGTCACTACAGAGGCAAGCCCGTCGTCGTCCTCTTCTATCTCGGACATGGTTGCCTTCACTGTGTCGAACAGCTCAATGCCTTCGCTCCCAAATACGGCGACTTCCTCAAATCCGGCATCGAGATGATTGCGGTCAGCTCCGACCTTCCCGAGGAGTTGAAGCAATCGCAGGAAGCCTATTCCGAGGAAGGGTCTTTCCCCTTCCCTCTCGTCGCCGATCCCACCCTCGACGTCTTCAAAGCCTATCGCGCGCACGACGATTTCGAGAACACGCCCCTCCATGGCACCTTTCTTCTCGATGGCGAAGGCCACGTCCTCTGGCAGGACATCGGCCCCGAACCGTTCTCGAACCCTGATTTCCTCATCCAGGAGGCCAAGCGCCTTCTTCAAATCCACGGACACAAAGCGTGACAGAGCTTCGGAAATCGAACCTGAAACCTGACTTCCGTCACGAGCGGTGTTGATGCCCCTCACCCGAAATTCGGCCCTGCGGCGATCGACACTCCCGCCTTGGTCGTTCGCCACCGCATTTCCGGATCTACCGCACCAATGCATCACGCACGCGCTCCTTTGCATTGTGCCATCTCAGGTTTGAAGGGATGCCGCAGTGATCTCGCGGGGCCCATCGCTCCGTGGAGCGAGGCCCGGCTATCCTTTCCGTTGTAACCAGCGTCGGACTGCCCATTCCGCAGGAGCAAAGCCAAAGCGCGCCAGCCGCGGTGCGGAATGGATTGGATTCACCCAGGCCTGCGATCCGTTTGGACAAAGTGCCCGCATCACCGGGAATCTCGTTCAATCAATGAGCAGGGGGCCCATCAAAGGAACCGCCGCGTTTCCGGGTGAAGCGTCCAGTCGAGAATCCGGCACGCCGGCACTCCTATTCGGTGGCGACGACACGGTAGGATCGGAAACCGGCGAGGGCTGGAAAGGTGCTGGTTTTGGGCGGGCCGCTGTCGATCCACTGAACGCGCGTGCCGCCGGCGCGGAGGGCGACGGACGCATCGCGCCAACCGGAAAAGTCATCGGTGTATTGAACGATGTAGCGGCGGCCGGGTTCGGCGGGGAATTCGAGGAGAACCGAGCCGTCGTTCCGGCGGACGAGGCGCCGGATGGCGAAATCCGCACCCACGGTGGGCTCGAAATCCCGGTGGAGGCCGGTTTCAACGACGAGCTCCGGCTGGAGGGCGGTGAGCCGGGAGGGTGCGTAATATTCGACAAGGAGAACAACGCTCTGTCCGGCGGGAAGGGTACGGTTGTAGAGGATTTCGAAGCGGCCGTCGGGCAGGAGGGCGCTGGCGTTATGGACGGCGACTCCGGAGGGGAGGCCCGAGAGGAGGAGTCGCACCGCCCCGAGGTCGCGCGGCGAACGGTTCGTCACCGTAACGCGCTGCTCGATGAGGCCCGTCTGCCGGTTCAAGGTTTGGGTGCTGGAAACGGCGAGATCGGGCGCGGGGACGGGCGGAAGAGTCACCGTGAAGGTATCCTCGGTCTCGGTGCCGGTGTTGTCCCGGGCGAAGACGGTGACCTCCGCAACCCCGCCGATGAAAGGAGAGTAGGCGATGAGAAGGCGACCGGTCACGGGATCGATCTCCAGCATCGAAAAGAGTCCCGGATTCGAATTCGAGCGCACGCCATAGAAGAGGCTGTCGCCCGGATCAGCATCACTGAAGAAGTCGGAGAGTGCCATCTCGGTCATGGAGGCTGCTTCATCGGCGGTGATATCGGGCAGTCCGGTTGTTACGGGTGGATCGGGCACCGCATGGACGATCACCCGGAAGGCACTCGACGCGGAGAGTCCGTTGCTGTCGGTTCCGTCCACCGACACCACGGTTTCACCGAAGGCATCCGGTTTCAGGGCAAGCGTCAGCATGCCACTGGCGGGATCGAATTCCATCGTGGAGAAAAGAGCGTCGCCCAGCGGCCCCGTTGAAATCCGATAAGTCAGTCCAGCGGCCCCGGATTCGGGATCGTCAAAAGCGGCATGAATATGGGCGACGAGTGGCCCCCCGTCCTCATCCCCCTTGAGCTCCGGCAGGGGCAACGCCGTCGGAGCGGCGTTCACGTGCAAGCGCACCGGAATTTCGACCAGAGTCCTCACCGGGTCGTTGTTGAAGAGCCGAAGGAGCGCGTTCCGGTTGTCACCAATGGCAAAATCGAGCGTATCGAGTCGGAGCAGAGCCGGAATCCTCGCACCCGGAGGGACCACCCCCTCGTCGGCTCCCGCGACCTGCAGCCAACCCGGCTCGATCTCAAGCAACCCGAGGAAAGCGTTCATGATCGCCTGCATCTCGGCGTCGTCCACGAAACGTCCGTTGGCCGAAGCGAAAAGGAGATAATAGAAACGCCCGACACCGGTCAGACCTGTAACGCGGTGCTGGTCGTTGTCGGTGTCCGCGCTGAAACTGTGAGCCGGAGACGACCCGGAGTCCTCAAAGAGAATGAGCTGATTCACTGACGGGTCGGTCGTGTTGAAATTCGCGTCGAAACCATCATAAACCCGCTTGACGAAGCCCACGAAGCGCCGGGAACCGAAGCGGATCTCAAGCTCGGTTCCCGAAACACTCCCCACACTATCGGCACCGAGATTACCGGTCACCTCGAAGGAATCCACACCATCAAGATCCGCGGCCAGCACGAAGAGTCCGGGATACTTTCGGGTAAAGTATCGCCCTCCCGGACCGACGGCGGGATCATTTCGCACTACGCCATCCGAGTAGTTGAGAGGCCCCCCCCGGCTCGTTCCGAGGATATTGCCTCCGTCGTACATATCGAGGCCTCCGTCATTGATGAAGTTCCCGGTCACTCCCTCCGTGAAATTGTAACGCAAGGGAATGAGAGAGGTGACGGAGGCAATCCCGGCATCCAGGTCTTCAAGCGTCTCTTCCAACGATCGTTCGGCCAGGAGATCGGCTTCCAGCACCCAATTGAGGGCCCCGCTGCCGCTATTGGAAATCCCGAGGGACACATCCCTTGCCTCTCCGGGATTCAGACTGACGGTGAGTTGATCAGCATCAAGCGAAAGCCGCGGATCACCACCCTGACCGTTCAGCGCGGCGACACCGAGGGCCACCACGCCCCCGGCTGCGACGGCGGATCGCTCGCCCGCATCGAGGGCACGCCCCCAGATCGCGAGTTCATCCATGCCGCCATCGAAGTCGAATTCGCTCTTGAATAGAGTGGAAATCCGGCCGGCTAGGAGCGGCTCACCCGGTGCCGTGATGGAGACGCCGACGGGGATCTCCCTGCCGTCATCCCCGTAACCGATCTCGATGCCGTTGACGAAGAAGCGCACCCTGCGGGAAGCCGGATCGAGCATCAGCATCAGCAGGCTCCATTGGCCGGGGCGCGCTTCCGTGCCGGGCGGCGGAGCATCGTTGTAGGCGAGCCAGGTCGAACCGTCGTCAAAGGCTCCGAAGGCCCCGAATCGCTCGCCAAAGAGGGCGATGTGCCAGCCATCCCCCAGCCCGGCGCTGCCCTTGCCGACAAGGATACGCGTGCGTTCTGCCTCCAGCTTTCTGGGCCTTACCCAAAGCGAGACGGTGTAACCGGTTGCGCCCGGATCATGCACATCCCCGTAGCTGATCCCGCCTCCCTCCGCGAGCGCCGATCCCAGCGCCCCGGGCACCGAGCGGAACCCCCCGAGAATCACGCCGTTCTCGCCCGGCGAACTACGGTCAAAGACCCGACCGCCTGCACGGGTCGTCGTCAGATCATTGAGGTCGAGCGTGCTGTAGATGAGCAGATCATCGAAAAGGGTCGATCCGGAAGCGGGCGCGTTCGGCGTTGCAGGATCGCTTCCCGCCAGGACTTCCACCCGGTCCTCGATGCCGTCCCCGTCCGTATCCGCTTGCCCGGGATGCGTCCCCAGACGGAATTCCTCACCATTCGTCAGACCATCGCCATCCGCATCACCGTCGGGGCGGGCGTCGAGGTTTCCAAAGAACATCTGCTCCCATGAATCCGGAAGCCCATCGAAATCAAGATCGAGAGGTTCACCCGCGCTGATGTCCGCGCCCCTCCCGAACAAACCGCCCCGGTAGATCCGCCCGATTTCCTCCGCACCGAGGGCGAAATGCCACACCGCCAGGTCATCGAAGCTCCCAGTGAAGGGCGCTGCGCCCGAAGCAGCCGCTCCGATCCGAAGCGGGAGCGCGCTTGTCAAACTGCTGCCCCGTGAAAAGACGGATCCCGAGACACCACCCGTTCCGGTTACCCATCCGGCGTCACTGCCATCAAGATAAGCGCGGAGCCGACCCGTTTCATTGTCCACCACAAGGGCCAGATGGCGCCATACGTCAACGACAGGCGCCGAGGCGTTCGATAGGACGGCCGCCTCGCCCCCTGCGGTGCGAGCGCGGCAATAGATCTCGCCATCATCGAGATAAACGCTCCAGCCTTCATCCTCGACTCCCGCGTTGCCCTTGTTCGCCAACACTTCCGTTCCATTCCCGACGGAGGCCTTGAACCAGAAGGCGACGGTGAGACTTCCCGTGCCCGGATCGCCGGCTCCCGCGTAGTCCACCGAAGCGCCGGGCGAAGTGCCGGCGAATCCCAGAGCCTCGGCGATACGGCCCGGCTCCCCAGGGAGGATCGCGCCCCTCACTTTTCCGGAACTTGAACCGGCGAGATTCTCAACCACGCCGTCTTGAATTCCCGCAGAATCCATAGGGCTGTAGACCTCGAGATCCCTCGCCGTGGCAAAAAGGACACTGTTCGCAGAGCGAGGATCCGAACCACGGGCGACTTCGAGGCCATCGCTGAAGCCATCCCCATCGGTGTCGACCAGTCGCGGATTTGTTCCCCGAACCGCTTCCTCGCCATCATCGAGACCATCGTGATCCGTGTCGGGCTCCCGCGGATCGGTTCCAGCGGCGATTTCCGCGCCATCCTCCACGGCGTCCCCATCGGTATCCGCTTTCAGCGGGTCGGTGCCGCGAAGATGGACTTCCTCCCCGTCGTTCACACCGTCACCATCCGTGTCCGGACGGTGGGGATCCGTTCCGGTCGCGAACTCCTCCGCATTGCTCAGGCCGTCATTCTCGAAGTCGCCGACCCCGGTCTGCGCGAGGCTATCGTTGAAGAATCGTCTTTCCCAGTCATCGGGAAGACCGTCACCATCGGAATCCGCGTCATCGGGTTCATAACCCGGCGAGCCGTGCAGCATCCGACTGGCCCGCCAATTCGTGGCCGATCCGGGATCCCCGCCCTCGAGTGGCTTCACGCGTTCAAGGCTGAAACCGGTTCCATCGGCGGACGTCGGCCACGGCGCGTCGTCGTCATAGACAAAATCCTCGATCGGTTTCCCCTCACGGTCGAGGAGGAGGAGGCGTTCCCCGCTGTTGGAGAGCTGGGTGCCGTTCCCGAAAACACCCGCGACGCGGGCGGCGGAAGAGGCACCATAGCGGGCCGTGAACGCCTCGAGGTTCGAGACAAGAAGAACGTTTTCCCCGGGCATCAGCCGGGTGATCGCGCTTCCCTCGAATTCGAAATCCACTCCACTCGCGAAGGCGACCCCCCGGAGGTTGATCGGAGAAGCCGAAAGGTTGCGAAGTTCAAGAAACTCGAAGTCCCCCCGACCCAAACCGGCGCTCACCTCGCTCGGCGTAATCGGCCCCAGCGGATGATAATGGATCTCGGTCACCGCCAGATTCCCCCGCGTTGCCGGTAGATCCCCGATGGTGAAACGTGCCTCCTCCATCGCGGACCAACCGATGGTCGGACTGGAAAAGCGGGCCTTGAGGGTCAGGCTCCGATCCACCGTGATAGGGCCGCCATAAACATTCGCAGTCGGCGATAGGGTCGCAACCGAAAGGGTTCCGATTCCCATGAGGCGGGGCATGATCAGGAAATCGGAACTGCCCACCCCGGCGTTCAGGCCATGGATCGCGAGCATGTTCTCGCCGACACGCAACAGGCTCAGGCGGCTGCTGATGTCAAAGGGTTCGAAGGCAAGGGCCGCCGAGTCGGCATGGGAAGTGATCGCCTGCGAATTCCACTCGACGGCGGAGGGCGCATTCGCACGAGCGACTTCCACACCATTGAGGTAGACGACGAAGCCGTCATCGTAGCGCATCTTGAGAACAAGACCGGCAAGGGCATCGATACTCGCCTGGCTCGGCATCGTGAACGGAACCCGAATGAAGACCGAAGCCACGGTACCCGCCATTTCAGCCTCGACATCCGTTCCGATGATACCACGGAAATCCTCGCCGACGTTCTCATAGCCGATCCCGGTCGGGCCATGGCGCCATGCGTCGATGTTCGCGGGAGGGGCCACATCGCGCCACGAAGCGCCCAATTGATCTCCGCCGTTTTCCGGAGAGGGAACGAGCACACTGGCGGTCGCGCGCTTGTTCACCGGATAGCTTATCGCAGTCGAAGCCGGCTTCCTGGGGTCGCTGCCATCAAGGGTATAGTATATCGTTCCCGATTGGGCTCCGGGATCGAGGGTCAGGCTCACGGGATCGGGGAAACTTCCGCCGCGGGAACTCGGCACGGGCGGTGCCAGGTTAGGATAGAGCTGCCGGTTCCGGAAATACCCGAGCACGCTATTCGTCCGGACAGGGAGATAATTCTCGCGCATCCATTCGACCTCTCGCTCCCATTCCACGTCCCGCCTAAGCGGTGTGCCCCCATGGATATTCCCCCACCTTGCCGACTCCCCGACGATCGCCTCGCGGCCGTCGGCGGCGAACCCGTCCCAACGCGCGATATTCCGCGTCGGGGTGATCGATCCTTCATTGAAGAAATGCTTTTGCAGCCGATCCGCAAAGGCAATCCGAAACTCCTCGAAGTTCCGCATCGTATTATAAGGCGCTCCCGGACTATCGGGGGTCCGCACCTGGCTGAGGTCGAAGTTCAACTGGTGGTTTCCGCTCCCAAGAAAGCGGTCGTTCCCCATCGAGATCTCAGTGTCCCAGCAGAAGAATCGAAACGGACTCCACACGCTGCCGTCCGCGGCGACGCCACGCGACTCCCGCCCCGCGAACCAATTGTTGTTGTTCAGCTGGTTCGGATTGCCAATCGTCGATCCGCCGATGACCAGTGGATCGAGCCAGTCATGGTCGCCGCTCCAGATGCGACTGATCATCGAATCGATGTAGGAATCCAGATCGAGATACTCCCGAATCTCCTCGTAGGCCCGTTGGCTTGTGACACCCCGCGCGGCGATCGCCTGGAAATCGGCCCAGTCCGCCTTGTTGCCGTCCGCGACCTGGGCGTAGGCTCCCAACACATCCCAGTCTTTTTCCCGACCACCGAAATGATCCGCGAAGAAGGCCGCGTTGGCCCGCTCATGGAGGTCGTACATGCCCCAATAGCGCCCGTTGATGTAGACCTGAACGAAACGTCCGTGCGGCGATGTCAGGCCCATTTCCTGCTCCGTCCGGCGCATGAACTCATCCCGAAGGTAGGTCGCCGTCTCCGTAAGGTCGTTCCGACCGCTGGCCGTCGGGCTCTTCCAGTCCACCGCCCAGCTATCGTGCCCGCAACTGCGCAGAACGAGCTGATCGAAACTTTGCACCATCGATCCCGCGAAGAGCGGATGCTCGAGGCGACTCGGCCCATACTGGGAGCGGAAGTAAAGCCGCATCGGCTTCTTGTCGTGGAACCTCGCCTGCCCCCCGTGAATGCGCAGTCCCGCATCGACCTGAAAATCCTCCCCGTTCGAGGGATCGAAGAATTCCACCGACACCGGGATCTCCGCCTCCTCGCCACGCTCCGCGAAGTTCGTGTAAATGCCGTTCGATCCGAAGAAATCGGCGTCCCTCACACTCAGCGACAGCACCGGCAGCATGGTGATTTCGTCCGCGATCGTTGCCTTGTAGACGGGATCCTCTACCACCGCCCGACTCATCGCCTCCTGGTGCCGGACGTCGTTCGCAAAGAGATAGGAATGCGATTTCACCCGGCTGGGCAGTCCATTTCCCATCGTCGCCACGGCACGGATGATTGTCGTTCCCGTGATTGAGATCGGTCCGTTGTACACCCGCCCGCCGAGCAAGGAGGGCGCCGATCCGTCCGTGGTGTAGACGATCCGCGCGCCCGGCGTCCCCGAAGTCAGATCCAGAAAAAAGGGCGTCGCATAATAGCCGCGTTTCCGGGAGAATTTCACCTCGCCGACCAAGCCACCGTATCGAGGACCGGTATTCGGTGCCCCGGGCGTCGGCGTGGCCCAATAGAGCGGTGCCGTGCCATTCCCGGGGCCGTAGGAAATGTCGGGAAGTTGCTCCGGATACTCAGGGGAAAACTCCTGGAGAACCACTCCCTCGGGGCTGAGAAGCCCCAGATACTCCCCGCTCCCGTTCAACGAGAAATTCGTGTGCAATTCCGCGCCCGGGCCTGGCGGACGCCGGTCCTTCCCCGACGCGAAAACGACCAGATACTCGCCCGGCATCATCGTTCGCGATGGAAAAACCCAGCGGGAAAGCTCGTCCTCGCTGTCGCTCAGGCGATAACCCGCGAGGTCCAACGCGACGGTGTCCGGATTGAAAATCTCGATCCAGTCGGACCGATCCCCCTCCGAATCCACGATCCCGGAATCGTTCGTGGCGCTCAATTCCGAAATCACCGGTGCGCCCGAGAGCGCTCCGGCAATGATCAAGGGACACAACGCGAGGGATCTCAGAAATCGCGTGGTCCGAAATCTCAAATGGTTTGGGTCCATGCGTCTCGGGCCCCAAAGTGTCGCGGTTTCCCATTCCCATTGCAAACGATTCCTCCAGCGCCGTCCGCGTGGCGACTCAGCGCTTTCCGGTAAGGAAATCGAGTAACTGGTGGACCTCTTCCCTCGAAAAGGTATCGAGAAGGCCCGGAGGCATCGGCGAGATCGCTGACGGTTCGTGGGAAACGATGTCTCCCTTCGCGATATCGTTCAGGACAGCCGGTGCGAAGGGATTGGCGGAAATCGAGATTGTCGATTCCCGGAAATCGTCCCGCACCACGCGTCCCATCGCGGTCGTGCCGTCCTTTCTCACGATGACTTCGTTCCGGAAAATCTCCGCGATCGCGCGCGAGGGTTCCACGATGGCTTCGATAAGGTCGCGCCGGCTGAAACGCGCCGCGACTGCGGTCAGGTTCGGCCCGACCGCGTTCCCCAACCCACCCGCCTGGTGGCACCGGCTGCAGAGCGCCTTCTCGAAGATCTCCCGGCCCCGCTTCGGATCGCGCGCGTAGCCGTCGGGGGGCATGCCCGTGAGATCGTCGATCGTCCAGTGCTGCACCAACGGCCTTGGTTCATCCGGAACCGGAGGTTCGGCACCGGCGGCGGCCACGAGCGGCCCGAGGTCGGCGCGTTCCTCGGCGCTCAGTGTTTCGACCGCGCGCAATCGGATCGCATTCACGAATCCCGGCATGTTCCGGTCGCCACGGAAATAATCGGGATGGCGGATCGCCTCGAAAAAGGCCCGCCGTCCTTCGGGCGTCCAGCCTTCGCGGGCCCGCGACAGGACATCGAGGTAATGAAGCCGCTCGGCCTGCGAGTCGCTCGCCGCGAGGAGGGCGAGGGATTTCGGCACCGCTTCCGGAACGTTGAGACGCACTAGCAATTTGCTCAATTCCCGATCCACCGCCGTGTCACCATCCGGAAAGTGCGGCGCATATTCGACGCGGCAATCCGCCTGCGTCTTCGGCGCCATCCCTCGTTCGAGATCCAATTCAAGAACGCGGAGGTCTATGAGTTTTTCGTGGCGTTTACCATTAAAGCGAAATCGATAGTGGTCGTTTTCACCCACCCGCACCAGCGCCAGCAGCGCATCCTGACTCCACGGCTTACTTTTCGCGGGTCCCTTCCATCGTTCCACCGGCTGCCACTCGAGGGCCACGAGCGCCGCGTGCCGGATCCACGGATCGGGATTCTTGAGGTTCGGCCAGATCTCCTTATATAAATCCGGTGCCTCGAACCCATGGAATCGTTCGAGTCGTTTCCGCAAAGCCCGCGCCTCCTTCGAGAACGCGTTCCGCGCCTGCTCCTGCGCGCCGGCCACGCGCTCGGAGACCGCTTCCCCCTCGTAGCGAATCCGGTAAAGAGCCGACTGCGTCCCCCGCCCGCCGGTGATGAAATACAGCGCGCCCTCCGGGCCGAAGGCGAGGTCGGTCACGTTCAGCGGGCGACCGCGCAGGAACGTCTCGGCCTGACAGCGGTAGCTCGCGCCGTGCGGCAGGACATCGACGACGAGAATCCGCCCGTAGGCCCAGTCGAGCAGAAAAAGCGCGTCCCGGTAGCGCGGCGGAAATTGGCTCCCCGTCCCGAACGCGATTGCCGTCGGCGAGCCGCGTCCGGCGTCCAGCGTCGTCGGCAGGCTCTCAGGCGCGTAAACCGGCCAACTCTCGCCGTCCCCCTGCTGCCAGCCGTAGTTTCCACCCGACACCAGATGATTGACCCGCGCCGGCCGGTAGAGCGGCAAGCCGATGTCGCCCTCGTTGTCGGCATCGTAGGTGAAAGCCTCGCCGTCCCGGTTGAAGGCGATGCCATAGGGATTGCGCAGTCCGATCGCATGGAGTCGGCGCCGCCCGCCGTCTTCATCCATGCTGACCAGATAGCCTTGCTCGCTCCGACCTTCCGGCAGCTCCGGCATGAGACGTCGCACGTCGGAGGGAAGCCGCACCGAATCCCCGTGGATGGCGTAGATCCGTCCCTCCGGGCCGAGCACCAGATCGTTCCGCCCGTGTCCGACCTCCCCCTCGGTCTTCATGAGCAGCCGCACCTCATCGAATTGATCGTCGCCATTGGTATCCCGCAGCCGATAGAGACCCCGGGAATTGTTCGCGTTCGCGTAGAGGCTATCGTGAGCGAAAAGCAAGCCACGGCATTCGAGCAAGGTGTCGTCGATGGTCTCAAGCACCGCGCCTTCCCCCACCGTTGGATCCATCCGGAAGAGTCCGCGCTTCTCCCGCGAAACCACCAGTCGCCCCTTCGGATCGAAGGCCATGCTGATCCACGAACCCTCGTCCGCTCGCGCCGTGCGGAGGCATTCCAAGCGGAAGCCGTCCGGCAAGTCCGAGAACTTCGCCTCGGAAGATCCGCCTTTCGCCTCCATCCACTGGTTGTATTCATCAAGCGCCCCGATGGCCTCCGGCTCCGCGTTGCCGAGACGGAGCCGCTCCAGAGCCCCGAAGCCCACCGCGCCCTCCCATTCCGCCCCCGACGCTACGAGAACGTCACCGCTTTCCCCGGCAATCACCTCCACCGCCACCGCGGAAGGCCCTTCCACGCCCGTGGCCCGCACGACGATCGCATTGTCACCGACCCGCAGCCATCGCCGGATCGTCACCTCAGAAGCCGGATCATACGCCTCCGCCCGCGCCACCGACCGCCCGTTCACCACGACCTCGAATCCGCAGAAGTCACCCAGCGCCCGCAAACGCACATCCCCCTCCGGAAGAATATCGATCCGAAACTCGCGGCGAAGCTCAACCTCCCCCGTGCCCATCCGATCCCCCTCCACCCACATCCACTCGACGGCACTCTTCATGTCCCCCGCGGCGAGAAAAAGCAGTGCGAGCAGAATCGAAAATCGTTTCATTATCCGGTCTCCGTTGGTTCAGGGCATGGGCAACTCCGCAACCTCCTCGACGACCGGCAACGCGAGCGCCAGGGCGATGGTTGCCCAACCCGCTGCCGAGATCGAAATGAACTGGTCTTTCCCGTGGGGATATCCGGACTCGTAGTGAGTCTGGATGGGATCGCTCCGGGTCGCGACGTGCCAGGAACCATCTTCGCACTGGACATTCAGCAGAAACGCAAGTCCCCGCCAGTAGGCTTCGTCCGATGTCCGCAATCCCCCCGCCTGATGCAACGCCGCCAACGCTGTGCCGGTGGCATAGGCGTCAGACTCCGCATCGCCCAATTGCGCCCATCCGCCATCTTCTTTCTGGGTCGCACGCAGCGCCTCCGCGGCTGCCGCCAGCTCCGGTTCCGGAGCCTCCAGCACGCGCAACGTCCGCAGCCGGAAAACCCGGTCTTCCGTATCCTCCACCGGAGCATCCCGCAACCATTCCCGCACCGCCTCCACCCGCTTCCCGATTCGCTCCTTCTGCTCCGGCGTCCCGAAAGCCAGGAGACCGCGCAGCGCCGCATGCGTTGACGTGAAGGGACTCCCCTCCGTCGGCGGCCGACGCGATTGCGCCGTCCAATGGCCCAGTTCCTTCTTCCAGAGAATCAAATACTCCACCACCGCCGCCGTCGTCTCATCCGGCTTCCATCCGCCGCTTTCCAGCGCCCAAAGCGCGCTCCCCGCCGTGCTCGATTGGCCGCCCTGACCTTTCCCGATCAGATAATTCTCCCGGTTCTTGTCCAGAAACTCCGCCGTAAAACGCATCTGGGCGCGCCATTCCTTCTCATCGATCTCGAATCCCCTCTCGCGGGCGATCCCAAGCGCCACGATGGGCACGCCCTGGTTGTGGCAGGTGTAGCACCGCGCCCGCTCCTTCATCGAGACCCGCGCGCCCTCGGTCAGCAGGGGTAGAGATTTCGCGACGGCAGCCCGGATCGCCTCCTCGTCGGGCTCGGTTCCCGAAGCCGTGATCGCCAGGCCGACCAGTCCGCAAATGACGACGCCCCAGCTCCGGAGACGGCAAAACGGACGAGGATTCGGGAAAGTGAGCATCGCGAGGAATTCCAGCGTGTCACAATCCCCCGAAAAGCGCACGCGCATTCTTCCGCTTCCAGAAGCCCGACAAATGGCCCCGACTTATACTTGGCAGCGCCCCAAACCCCGCTACACTTTCCCTGTTCAGCACCGTCACCCAAACCACGGAACCCACCATGCTCGAGCTCTTTGGAAAACCCGACAAGGGACGCACCCACTGCGACGGCTACTCGCGCCGTCATTTCCTCAAGGTCGGCGGCATGGCGGCCGGCGGCCTTTCCCTCGCCCAAC
>JAHEDC010000468.1 GCA_024641425.1 Verrucomicrobiales bacterium
TGGCGGCGTTTCATGGTAACGGGAATATCACTCCGATTCGCGGGCCGTCCAGTGGGGATCATGGAGGGTGGCCACCTGCCTAACCCCAGAACCCGAGTTTCCCGCCAAGACCGAGCCAGCGGCTGGAATCGATCCTTTCCCGAAGGGCGGCGAGTTTTTCCTGCGGCGATTTCCCGGAGTCGCTGTCGAGGCCCCTGGCGAAGCCGAGGGCGCAACCGAGGACGACCCATTTTGAGGCGAGGAGTTTTTGGCGGAGGCGGGCGAGGTCGCGAAGATCGGCCGCGCTTTCCCTGAGGGCAGCGCGGTCGACGCGGACTTCCTCGTAGCGGTCGGCGAGGGCGGAATCGGAACCGAGCGGGGCGTCTCCGGAGTGGTGGTTGACGAGGGCGCGGTTGGGGAAGACCCGCAGGGCGTCGAGGGCATCCTCATCGAGGGCATCGATGCGATTTCCGAGATCTTCCGGGGCTTCGCCGGCGATGATCTGCGCGAGGAGCATCTGGAAGAGGCCGGCGTGAAAGCTGGAGACGCTGTCGGCGGCGGCGCGCATGTAGCGGAAGAAATTGGCGCGGAGGTCGGGCTCGATGGCGAGACGGGGGCCGAGTTCGGCGTAGAGGTCGAGGTGCATGCGGAGCATCTCGCGGATGAGCGGAGCCGGCCGGGTCGTAATCGTGTTCGTGGCGTGGACACGATAATTCACAAGCGGCTCGCGGATTAGGCCGAGGCGGCCTTCGAGAGTGGCTTTGGCGAGGAAGAAGTAATCGTGATTGAACCGATAGGCGCGGAACGGATTCGCGAGCAGGTAATCGGCACGGGCGATGACGTTGCTTGTCGTGGCGGGAAAATTCGCGCGGCCCATCCACTCGCAGAGGTCGACGTCCGGGGCGTCGCCGATGCTCCAGATGGCGCGGAACCATTTCGCGCGGGATTCCCCGGGATCGAGCGGGTGATCGTCGCCGTCGATGATGTTCAGGCCGGTGCAGACGACGCCGAGATCCGGATTCTTGGCAAGGAAGGCCAGGCACTTTTCGAAGCGCGCGGGCTCGTAGTGGTCGTCGGAGTTGAGGATGCTGATGAGATCGCAATCGGTGGCGGCGCGAGCGATCGCGCGGTTGATCGTGGTGTGCGCGCCGGCGTTCTCCTGCGCGGTGGCCTCGACGCCACGGTCGGCGTACTCGCGAAGGACGGCGAGGGATGCGTCCGTCGAACCGTCGTCGATGACGACGATGCGGTCGGGTTTGCGCGTCTGGTTCAGGCAGGAATCGAGCGCGCGCCGGATGTAGTGCGCGTGGTTGTAGGACGGAATGACGACCGCGAGGCGAGGAGGTTCGTTCATTCGGATTTCGGGGGTACGGGATTCGGGGTTGATCGCGTGCTGATCCGCCGGAGCCAGGAATTCGCGCGTTCCCGGCGGGCGACGCGGTCGTCCTCTGATTCCTCGTGACGGAGCTTGACGCGGAAGGGGCCAATGCCGGCGCGGCGATGGGAATCGGGAACGCGGAGGCCGAGAACATCGGGAGCCTCGAACTTCTCGACGAGTTTCGCGTCGGAAACGCTGACCGGTTGGAAGTCCCGGAGTAGTTTGGCGAGGAGGGAGCGACTGGTCGCGGGCTTGTCTTCGATGGCGGCGGTCGCGGTGGCGCCATTGAGCTGGATGATGAGCCACGCGCAAAGGACGGTGTCCGCACGGGCGGCATGGACGTGGTCGAGACCGCGTTTCTTCATCAGACCCGCAAGGTGGAGGGCGCGGCGCGCCTCGCGGAAGAAATCCTCGCCCTCGACGGCGGTGCCGAGGGCGTTGCGGCGTTCCTCGAGGAGGGCGACGGAATCCGCGGCCGCCCGCCAATCGGCCTCGAGAACGATGCCGTCGGGAAGATAGTCGACGGGGAGCGTGCCGGGAGCGTCGAGGTCGGCGCGGGCAACGAGGACGGCGAAGGCCGGATCGGCGAGGGCGAGGGCAAGTTCCTCGTCGAGCTGCTGCGCCGGGTCAGGCGGGCATTGGCCGACAAGATAGAGGACGCTGGCGGCGACGCTTTCCGCCCCGCCTGGCATGATCGCAGCGTCGAAGTGGCGTTTGAGCTGGGCGGATGTCGTGGCGAGGGAGAAGATTTCGCCTGCCCTGACCTTGCCGTTGGCACCGAAACGGGCCGCGCGCTCGGGATCGGCGGCGATCTCGGCGAGAGCGTCCGCGAGAGGGCCGACCTCACCGACCTCGCCCGGCTCGACCAAGAGGCCGGTTTTCGCATGCTCCACCATTTCCGGAATGCCGGCGAGAGTGGTGGAAACAACGGGGAGTCCGCAGGCCATGGCCTCCATGATCACGGTGGGGAGAATATCCGAGGCGCCCTTGGAATCGACGATGGAGGGCAGGCAGAAGACGTCGGAGCGGGCCAGTTCGGCCTTTACCGCTTCCTGGCCGAGGACGCCGGCGAAGCGAAGCGATTCCGCGACGCCTTCGCTTGCGGCCATCTTCTCCAGCGCACCGCGCCACGGCCCCTCCCCGATGACAACGCACTCGAAGGCGATACCCTTCTTTCCCAGAAGACCGCAAGCCTCGACAAGGTGATGGAAACCCTTGAACTCGATAAGGCGACCGATGGCGATGATGCGGAGCGGTTCCCCTTCACGCCGCATGCGCGCCGCCGGGAAATCGGCTGGCTCAATGCCGTTGTAGACGCGGTGGATCTTTTCCGCCGAATCGGGACACCGGGCGCGGAGCAACTCCCGGCTGAAATCGCTGACGGCGACAACGAATTCCGCCTCGCGGCACATTTCGGCGAGAAGGGCATCGTTCCCGAGATCGACCATGAAATCCTGGGCATGGGCGGTGAAACTGAAGGGCAGGCCGAGCGCCTTCATGAAGAGGGCGGTGTGGGTCGCCCTGTTCGCGAAGTGGACGTGGACGTGATCGACGCCCTTGCGCCGGAAGAGCCGCGCGAAATACAGGGCATTCCGGGCGCGCGTCTCTGCCTTGAAGCCTTCGCCGTAGACCCGGTCGTGGCGGGCGACCAGAGTCGCGAGGGGAGCCCAACTTCCGTCACCCACGGCTTCCGCCTTCAGAGACTCAAGAACGCCGGGAGGCGGCGGGTAGAAGGCCTCCGCCCTGAGGGTCGCCAGTCGCCCGTGACGGAAGGAATTCGGCGGGGCATTGATCGAGCCGACGCTCAGGGAAACCCCGGACTTTTCAAGCGCGAGCATTTCCGAATCGCAGAAGGTCTGCGAGACGACAGGATAGCGGGAGAAAAGATAAGCGATATGCGGGGAGTCGGCCATGGGTCGCTCGGAGGCTGGCGGAGAAGTGGGCCCGCATCCTAGGCAAGGAATCAACGTGGGAACGTGTCGCCGTCCAGCCCGAAATCGATGGCCGGAGAGGCGGGCTCGGGATCCGGCGCCCTCGCCGGGGCCGGCGCCGAGAGTTTCGCGAGGATGTCCTGCCATTGATGATCCAGTGTATCCCTCATCGCTCGTCCCTGCTTGGAGCCCTTGAACTTGACCTTTCCGTATTCCTCGAAGGTGCGGGCGAAATCGCCGAGGGCATCGGCCAGCGGGATGGTCTCCGAGTCGAGTTTGTCGCGGACGGCGGTGAGGGCGGTGGTCGTCTTGCCACGGAGCTGCTCCGCATCGCCGGTCACGAGCAAGTCGCCCGCCCCCTCCATGAAGGTGCGGTAGACGGCGGCGAGGGTCGCGATTTCGACGCGGGAACCAACGGCGCTCATTTTATCCGGCACATCGCCGAGGGCGAACCGGAGGAGGAGCTGGGCGGAAGCGTGTCCGGGAGCAAGTTTCAGAATCCCGCGCAGCCGCTCCCGCACCGCCTCCGTGCGGATGACATCGGCGGGGTTGCTCGATTTCAGGGCCACATCGCGCACTTCGTCGAAATCGAGCCGCGCCTTCTGCAAAGAAGGCGAGAGCGATCCTCCGACGAGCGGAACGGCTTCCTTCAATGTAATGACCGTAAAGACCTGATAGCGGAGGAGAGGGGTCACATCCCCGGTGACGAGGAGGTCGAGCAATGCGGAGCCGTTGGCGGCGGGAACGATCACGGTGTTGCAGCTCGTCGAGTTCAGGCGCACGAGACGCGGGAGGAAATCGGTGACGGGCGAGATCGAACCATCGACTTCCACCCCACCCATGGCCGCCGTGCCGGCGGGAATGGCCTCGCCCGAGAAGAGCGACTGCAAGCCGAGGGCCACGGGAAGCTCCCCGGCGCGCCCGTCCTGCCCTGTGTAGGGCGCGTCAAAGCGGGCGATGATCTTGCTCCCGTCGGAGGGCCAGTCAGGGTGGAGGGCGCGCAGCGCCGTCACGAGCGTATCGGCGGTCACGGTCAGCGGATGCGTTTCGTTCTCGACAGCGGAGGGATAAAGGATACGGATTCTTTCGCCGGGCGCCGGGTTTTCGGCATTCACCGCGAGGACGATGCCCACGAGACGACTCCCGGTGCCCCCAGCCTCGCTGCGGGCGAGGGCCGGATAAAGCATCGTCGCGGACGTTCCCTTCAAGGCGCCCTGGCTCGCGACTGCGGGCGTTTTCGGATCGGCGGGAACTTCCGCTTCCGTCCCAGGGGGTTTCGTTCCTTCTTCGGGAAAGACAAAGGTATCCTCGGTCTCGCGGCCCAGAACACCTTTCCAGCCGGGAAAAGGCCCGCGCGCGGCGGCCTTCTGGAAGTCGGAGTGTCCCGCCGCGTTATCCGGATCGAGCCGTCGGGCGATGTCGAGGAGGTAGCAGCGGAGCGCCCGCTCGTCCTCGCCCGAATCCACGTCATCGAGGAGCTTCGCCGTCTTCCACAACTGCCCGGCGACGGCATCCTTGGTGGGGAATCCCTTTACCGGAGCGGGGAGGGTACCTTCGGCCAGACTGCGGTGGGCACGGAACGCGGCCCGGTTCGCCGACTCCATGCGAAGGCCGACCGCGAGAGCCATCTCCCGCAATTCGGCACTGACCGCGTCATTGTCGAGAAAATTCGCCGCCAGCGCCGCCAGCGCGTTCACCGTCTCCAGTTTCTCGCTCTCCCCGAGGACCACCCCGGCCATATCGAAGATCTCCCGCCCGAAGTCCGGCTCCTTGTATTCGCCGCGCACCGACAAGGG
>JAHEDC010000469.1 GCA_024641425.1 Verrucomicrobiales bacterium
GCCAGGTCGTCATCCGCCCGATGATGTACCTCGCCCTCAGCTACGACCACCGCATCGTCGACGGCAAGGAAGCCGTCACCTTCCTCATCCGCGTCAAGGAATGCATCGAGCAGCCGACGAGGTTGCTGCTGGAGGCGTGATCCCAGGTCGTTATGAAGTGCTGATTCGCGAGGACATAGAGATTCGAGAAATCGACGCGGGCGCTCGTCTCTGTAGGCGAATCCCCTTGATCGCGTTCCGCTTCGCGTTAACGTGAATCTTTATCTTCTCCGCAAGCCATGAGCACCCTTGAAATAGCCGAGAAAGCAGTGGCCGACCTCGCCCCCGAAGAGTTTGAGAGCTTCCTTCGGTGGTTGAGTTCCCAGATTGGCGAGAGGCTTGGTGGAACCCGTGAGAAGGGGCGGCCAAACGCCGAGGAACTCGCGCAGCGATTTGACTGCCGGGTAAGGGAGGGAAGTACGCAACCCTTCGAGGGAGCCGATTTGTCGAATTGGCCCGAGCCTGCGCGGCTGAAGGCGGAGGCGATGATCGCCCGGTGGCGCGCGGAGCATGGAAAGTAGCCGCCACACCCTTCGCGAGTCCCACCTTTACGCGTGGGAACTTTCGAGGCTGGGAAACCTCCGGAACCTTGATGCCATTTTGGAAAAAGCCCTGTGGGCGATCTCATGCCTCGCGGAGGATCTGCCGATTGTCGAGGGCTCGGAGTCTCTGCGATCCCTTTCATGGGAACCCGTTTTTCGCGGAGATGGCGCGCTCGTCCGATTAAGGATTTACTTCGTGATCGAGAGTCTGAGTGTGATTGAATTGCTTTCGATCCGGTCGGAGCGCATCTGAGCGCCGAGCGGATGACTACTGCGCGAGCAGTCTCTCCGCCACCCGCAGCCCATCGGCGGCGGCGGAAATGATCCCTCCGGCGTAGCCCGCGCCTTCTCCGGCGGGGTAAAGGCCGCGGATGGCCGGGCACTGGAGGGATTCGGGATCGCGGGTGACGCGGAGGGGGGAGGAACTGCGGGTCTCGACGGCGGTGAGGACGGCGTCGGGGAGATCGAAGCCGCGGAGGTTTCGCGCGATCTGGGGAAGGGCGGTGCGCATGGCTTCAGCGACGTAGTCGGGGAGGCAGTCGCGGAGATCGGCGGGAACGACGCCGGGGCGGTAACTCGGGGCGACATCGCCGAACTCGCGCGTAGGGCGACGGGCGAGGAAATCGCCGAGGCGCTGGGCGGGCGCACGATAATCCTCGCCGCCAAGTTGGTAGGCGCGGCGTTCCCATTCCCGCTGAAACCGAATACCTGCCAGTGGATCGGCCTCGGTGCCGCCGTAGTCCTCGGGGCGGATCTCGATCATGAAGCCGGCGTTGGCATTGGCATCGGCGCGGGCGTAGGAACTCATCCCATTCGTGACGACCCCCCCGGGCTCGGACGAGGCGGCAACCACAAGTCCGCCCGGGCACATGCAGAAGCTGTAGGCCGCGCGTCCTGTGTCGCGGCCCTTTCCGCAATGGTGGACAAACTTGTAAGCGGCGGCTCCGAGGCGCGGATGCCCGGCGTCAGGGCCGAACATCGACTGGTCGATGAGCGATTGCGGATGCTCGATCCGCGCGCCGACGGAGAAGGGCTTCGCCTCCATGGGAACGCGGTGACGGTGGAGCATGTCGAAGGTGTCCCGCGCGCTGTGGCCAACGGCGAGGATAACGGTGCCGGCCGCGATTTCCTCCCCGCTGGCCGTGATCAACCCGCGCACCGCGCCGTTTTCGATCCGCAGATCCGTGACGCGGGTCTCGAAACGGTACTCGCCGCCAAGTTCCGTGATTTCCTCCCGGAGGCGGCGCACGACGGTGATCAGCCGGTCGGTGCCAATGTGCGGCTTGCCCTTGACGAGGATGTCTTCCGGCGCGCCGTGCGCGACGAGTTCCGTGAGGAGCCAGCGGATGCGGTGCTCCCGATCCTTGATGCCGGTGTAGAGCTTGCCGTCGGAAAAAGTGCCCGCTCCGCCCTCGCCGAACTGGACGTTGGAATCCGGATCGACCTCGCCGCCCTCGCGCCAGAAGCGGGTCACATCCCGCGCCCGCGGCCCGGCCATTTTTCCGCGCTCAAGGATGATCGGACACCGACCGGCCCGGGCCAACAGCAGGGCGGCGAACATCCCGCAGGGCCCCGCGCCCACGATGACGGGGCGTTCCGCGTCCGGAGTCGCCGTCGGAGCCTTCGGAGGATCGGCGAAGGCATAGCGGGTATCCGGCGCAAGTTGCACGCGGGAGTCGCGCGCGCATTTCGCGAGGATCGCGGCCTCGTCGGGGTGGGTGACGTGGACGATATAATTGAGCCGCACGCCGTCGTCTTTCTTCCGGGCATCGGCGGAGACCTTTGCGACCTCGCAGGAGGTGATCGTGCTCGGCGGGATGCGCAGCACCCGGGCGACGGCCCGTTTCAGGGCCTCTTCCGGGTGGTCGACGGGCAGGGCGATGGCGGTGACTTGGAGCAATGGCGGGGTGGGGATGCGGTGGCAGGAGCCAGAATCCTAATCCGAATTACCTGGGAATTGAAAGCGCCATGTCCGCGCTCCAACCGATTCCGCGCGAAGGGTTTCGGCTGTGGCTGTAATCCGCTACCCGACGGTTCATGACCGGCGCGTCAATGACCCTTTCTACACAGGGAGGCGTCACTACTTACCCCCTTAACTCTCCTCCATCCGGGGCAACGCGCAGTCAATGAGCGTAAGGGTTGAAAAGCGGATTCCTCGCGCATTCCGCTAATGGGGCGCTCCACCGCCCACTGGCCTACTGGTGCTCAAAAGAGCGCTATCCATCCTTGAATGCCGCGGATTTAGGCTTTGGGCTCCCGGGAGAAGGTGAAGTCTGGAATCTTCGCGAACTCATGGCGTGACGCGGCCGGTGATGAAGACGCCTGAACCGAGGTCGAAATCGAGGATCAGCGCGAGATGATCCGAATCGTTGAGCACGCGACCGCCACCTCCGCCCCCACCGAACACGTTGGTCGATTTGTCCATCGTGATCAGGTTGATTGTGCGTGAATCGCCCGGCGCGAAATCGAAGCTCATGCCGGTGCGCAAGGCGAGGTCCAGCTCGGCCGTCTCCGGGTTTGAGATCCACAGCCCCTGCCTGGTGCCGGAGGCGACGTCGCCAATGTTCGGCACGAGGTCCGCTACGAGAGCGACGGTCGCGTTGTTGTTGCAGGAGAAGCGGAGAATCGACTTGATGATGCACCCATCCGTACCTGGAGCCAGATCCCCCTCGCGCAGGAGGGTGCGCAAGCTTCCGCTCGCATTGCTCCACAGGCCGCCGTCGTTCGCGGAATTCACGCCCGCCCCGGTTAGGAATCCAGAGAAACAGACGGCCCCATCGTCAGCGATCGAGACTTCCTTGAAGCTTTCGAAAGTGACGCCCGGCGGCTGATCGGGAACCTGATCTCCCTCGCGTGCCACGAGGCCCACTGTGCCGCCAACCTTCGCCCAGATTCCATCGTTGTTGCCGGCGCCGATGCCGAGGGCGACCGAGTTGAACAAGTTGGCCCGAACGGCGACGTTGCCCGTGCCGCCGATCGCGGTCGCCAAGAAGTTCAAGAAGGAGCCGCCGCCAGTGCCGGGTGCGACCGTGGACTTCTTGAACACAACCGCCAGGCTCCCCGGGAGCCCGCTCAAGACGGCACTATTGCTGGCCCCAGCCCCAGAAACGAAGGTTTGGAAGGCCACCGCGCCCGCTTCGTTCATGTTGATCGCAGGTGAGATTTGCCCATAGGTGGCGCCCGGAATCGCAGATACTGCGGATCCCTCCCAAGCGACCTGCGTAAGGGTGCCGCCTTGCGCCGACCAAACGCCGGTATCCGAAGCAGCGCCAATGGGCGCGATGAGATCCAAGTGGGCGGAGAATGCCGTGACGCCCGAGCCTGCGACAGGATCGTGCAGGATCTTAAAGACGCCGCCGGTGCCGGGCGCAGGATTCCCTTCCCTCGTTCTGTTATTCACTGCGGGCGTTCCCTGTCCGGAAAAGTGTGCGAGATCCGAGATTGTGGTGACTGCGCCGATCAGCGCGCTATTGAAGGAGATCTCGTCGGCATCGGAGATGTTCGGGCTGGTGAACAGGCCATATACGAGCCCGCCGCCGATACCGGTCGCCAGGTCGCCCTCGCGGGCAGACACATCGATGCCGTTGATATCGCCGAACCAGATGCCTCTGTCGTTGGCTAGGGTGCTGTCACCATCGGTCACCGATCCCTCGAAGACGACGCGGTCGTTCTCGTTGATGAACGCGCGCGAGTAAGTGTTGAAGGTCGCTCCGCTCGTCCCCGGTGCGGGGTCCGTGCGCACGCTGATGAAATCGAGGAAGAACCCGCCCTCGGGTTCCTCGATGGTCACAAGGAAACTGGCCATGCACTGGTTGCCGGCCGCGTCAAGCGCGGTGTAGGTAACGACCGTTTCACCGATTGGGAACGCATCGCCGGGAGTGAAGTTGCTCGTGAAGCTCGTTACGCCGACGTTGTCGGTGGCGGTCGGTTCAATCCACTCGACGACCGCGGTGGTCGATCCTCGCTCGGCCTGCGCGACGATGTCATCTGGCAGCCCGTTGATCTTCGGCTTCTCTTCGTCGTTGACGGTGACGGTGAAACCGGCAGTGCAAAAGTTGCCGGCGGCATCGGCCGCCGTGTAGGTGACGGTCGTTACGCCGGCCGGGAACGCGCCACCGGGATTGTGACTGCTGGTGAAGCTTGTGACGGCAATATTGTCGCTCGCGACCGGAGCTGTCCAGGACACCGTGGCCGTCGGTGAACCAGCGTCGGTGGTGGTGACGATGTCCGCCGGGAGGCCGGAGATCACCGGCTTCTCGTTGTCGCCGACCGTGACGGTGAAGCGGTCCGAGGTCGAAAGTCCGCCAGTATCGGTCACCGTGACCTCGATCTCGCTGACACCCGGCCCCGCGAACCCGAGCGTGAGCACCCCGTCTGCCGAATCAATGGACGAAGTCGTGACGACACCGCCGACCGTGTTGGCGGTGACCTCGTAGGTGAGATCCGTGTCAGGGTCTTGCGCGTCCGAAAAATTCGGGTGCACGCTGAAGCCAAGGTCGGGG
>JAHEDC010000470.1 GCA_024641425.1 Verrucomicrobiales bacterium
CGCGTGGTCTCGACAACATTTCGGTGATTCCGTATAATCACCGGAAATGGAAACCGACCGAGAGCCAACCGGTGACGAAGAAACCATCACCCGGGACGAACAGCCGTCGCGGCCCACGCCACGGGAGACATCGGAAGCGGGGCTTGTTGCGGATCTGAAGGAAGGCGAAATGATCGGCAATTACAAGCTGCTCCAGGTGATCGGAGAAGGTGGGTTCGGGGCCGTTTGGATGGCACAGCAGACGGCGCCGGTGCATCGGACCGTCGCCATCAAGATAACGAAGCTGGGAATGGACTCGAAGGAGGTCGTGGCGCGGTTCGAGGCGGAAAGGCAGGCCCTGGCCATGATGGATCACCCGGGGATCGCGCGAATCTTCGATGCGGGAGCGACGCTATCCGGCCGCCCCTATTTTGTCATGGAATTGGTCAAGGGCGAACCGATAACCCGCTTTTGCGATGAGCATCGGCTTGACACGCGGGAACGTCTGGAACTCTTCGTCGAAGTCTGCGGTGCGGTTCAACACGCCCACCAGAAGGGAGTCATCCATCGGGACATAAAGCCTTCGAACGTGCTTGTGACCTATGACCATGAGGGGCGCCCGGCCATCAAGGTGATCGATTTCGGAATCGCGAAGGCGACCCAGCAGCCTCTGACGGACAAGACTTTGTTCACCCGCCTCGAGCAGTTTATCGGCACCCCCGCTTACATGAGCCCGGAACAGGCTGGAACCGGCCCGACCGACGTTGATACCCGCAGTGACATTTACAGCCTTGGAGTATTGCTCTACGAGCTCATGGTCGGGGAAACGCCTTTTGATCCGTCCACCCTCGCGCGGGTGGGATTCGAGGAGATCCGGCGGATTATCCGGGAGGAGGATCCGCCCAAACCCAGTACAAGGGTCGGCAGGCTGAACGAAGAGCGCGCGGTAACCCATGCGCACTCCCGCCAGAGCGAACCCAGGCGGATCATGCGAATCCTCAGGGGGGACTTGGATTGGATCGCGATCAAGGCCTTGGAAAAAGAGCGCTCGCGGCGCTACGACACGGCCGGATTATTGGCCGAGGACGTCCGCCGTCACCTGCGGGCGGAGCCGGTAATCGCGGTGCCGCCGTCGACCGCCTATCGCATGGGAAAATTCGTGCGCCGCCACCGGATCCGAGTCGCGAGTGCGGCGATCTTCCTCCTCATGCTCGTGGCCGGTATCGTCGGGACCAGTTGGCAGGCGTGGCAGGCGAATCGCCAGCGAAACATCAGCGACGAGCAAACGAAGATTGCCGAGGAGGCGCGCGTCCGGGCGGAGGCGAACGGGCGGGCGCTGCAATCTCAGATCGCCTATGCCAGTCGGTCGGATCAGGCTCTGGCGGAGAAGCTGGGTGCCGCTGGCAATTGGCGTGACAACGTCTCGTATCTCGCCCGGGCGCTGGAGTTCGACCCCTTGAATGCGACAGCCACGATGCATCTGTGGACCGCGATCGCCTACGGCGAGGGATCGCGGCCCGCGATTCCCGTCCGTTCGAGCGATCTTTCCCTGAGCGATCCGCAGTTCTCCGCGTCCGGGCGCTATCTCGTGGGGCGACAGACCGACAAGCTCCTCGTCCTCGACGGAATGAAGTTCGACGTCCTTCACGAATTCATGCGGGATACCCTGGCTGTCGATGCCTTCAAGGTTCACCCTCGCGAGGAAACGGCCTTCATCGTGTTCTCCGACGGGTCCGCGACGCTGCTCGATCTGGAATCCGGGCGGGAGCGAGGGAAATTTCCCGCGTTGAATCAAGAACGGGTGAGGCGGCGTCAGGTTGCCGTCGATCCTGAGGGCGAATTCGTTGTGATCAACGAAGTTCTTGGTTCGACACAAGCCAGGCTGGACCCGCCCGATGCCTCACGGATTCGGATCGCCGATCTTGCCGATGGCAAGTGGCGCGAGCCCCTGGTGAATGTTCCCTATGCCGTGAGTGCCCTGGTCTTTTCGGAGGGGAAGACCCTCATTTCGGGTGGGACGGATGCCGAAGGCGGCGTCATCCAATTCTGGAACCTCGAGACTTTGGAGGAGGATGGCCCTCCGCTAAGACAGGGCACTATGATAACCGCTCTGGATTGCAGCCGGGACGGGGGAGTCCTTCTCGCGGCGGCACTGGAAGCCGATGCTTCCAATGCGGGCGCGCGCGCGCAGCTCTGGGACATCGCGGCGCGAACCAGCATTGGCAAGCCGATGTGGGATCAGATCCAGATAGTGTTTGCCTCAATCAGCCCCGACGGATCGCGTTTGGCGACCTCGCATTCGATGCCCGACGGCACGGCATACTCGTATCTGTGGGATACCCGCACCCAGAAGAAGTCGAGTAGGAAACTGGAACACCCCGGGCCAGGGTTCCGCAATATTCTGGAAGCCAAGTTCTCGCTGGATGGCAGGAAATTCATGACCGCGAGTGCGGATGGCACTTCGATTTTCTGGGATTGTGACTCCGGTGCGCGGGCGATGCCAGAGATTCACACGGGGCTCTCCGAATCTTGTCTTCATCCGTCGAAGCCGCTTCTGGCGACCACCTCGGAGGGGGCGATCCATCTCTGGTCGACTTCCCCTCCCGCGAGTTCCGGTTGGGCCCTTCGCCACACTCCTGCCATTGCGGCCGATGAAGGGAAGATCCGCTGCGCGCGCTTTGTCAGCGGCGGCGATCTCGTTGTTTCCGATTTCCCGGATCTGACGGCGGGGCGATCCCTCCTCAAAGGAGCCCGCGGGAGCAGGTATTTCGTGCTCTCGCCAAACGGGAAGACGGTAGCCGTCCCTCTCGAGGGGCGCGTTC
Organism: Verrucomicrobiales bacterium; assembly: GCA_024641425.1. Classification (GTDB taxonomy): domain Bacteria; phylum Verrucomicrobiota; class Verrucomicrobiia; order Verrucomicrobiales; family DEV007; genus JAHEDC01. Next base: position 2,802 of record JAHEDC010000470.1, read on the forward strand.
ATCTCTATGACGTCGAGAACGGTTCGCTGATCGCGCGGGACCTGGGACCCTCCGAAGGAGTCGACGCGATCGCCTATTCCTCCTCCGGGCTGCGGCTCGCCCTCGCATCGAATCAAGGATCGATCCAGGTTTGGTCGCTGGGTTCGTCTCCTGAGCTTTTCCAGGAATGGGATGCGGAGGAAAAGTTGCCGAAATACCGTGAGGCAACGCTGGAATTCTCGCCCGACGGCGATTTGCTCCTTACCCTGGTGGAGCGGGGCGCGCCCGGGGGAAGGAATTCTCCGGTCGTCTGGGATCTGCGTTCGAGCCCCGCCCGGCGCGTATTCGACCCGACGGATATCCAGGTCGTCCGCCTGCCCGGGTTCGTTTCGGACGGATCGCAATTGAAAGTGTTTGGGGAAGGGGAACTCCTGTGTGTGCGTCCCGCGGACTGGGAGGTTGAGCGTCGGGTCGTTCCGTTGCTCGAACCGTTCTCGGTCATGAGCCCCGACGGAAAGTATGCCATTGGATCCCTCGGGGGCGAAGCTGCCGTTGGGATCACACCGTTGGAGGCGGACACCGATCTCGTCGGCACGACCTTGAGGTATGGCGGCCAGGCCGCCTATTACAAGTTCACCTGGTCTCCGGACAGCAAGCGTTTCTGTCTCGGCCGCAACGACGGCACCGTGCGCCTCGGCGCGATCCCCAATCATGGCTTCTGCAGCCCGGTCCTGGACACCGGCATAGGGGATTCGACCTCCGTATCCTTCAGTCCGGACGGGGAGTGGATCATATCGAATCGCGGGGTTGTCTGGCGCTGTCCTTCCCTCCACCACGAAGCCCCCGGCGCCTTGCTTGAACTCGCAAGGGTAGCGACGGGGCAGGGTTTCACGTCGGCCGGAGAACTCAAGGAGTTCGGCGCGAAGGAGTGGGCGGCGGCGTACGCCGCACTTCAGGCGACGATGCCCGCAGAGTCGCGGGCGATGCAGGATCTGCTGGCTTGGTTCTTTGCCGGCAGTGAAGAACGCCCCGTTGTTCCGGGATGTCCGGTCTCGCAGGCGCAATGGGTTCGGGATTCCGCAAGCTGGCGACGGGAGGGTCTGGAGAGCAGGTTGCAATCGACGGGCGTCGCGAACGCCAATCTTTTGCTCTTGGCCGCGCGCAAGGAAACCGATTCGGATCGGTCGAAATACCAGCGCGAACTTGCCCTCGCGAAGATGGGCGAGAAGGCGGAGGATTGGATTTCCGCCGCCCGGATCCTAACCCTCGATGGCGAGGCGGAGTCAGGACTACGCTGCGCCACAATGGCCATTGAGTTGGAACCTTTACGGTTTGAGGCGCACTACATTGCGATGACCTGTTCGGCGATTCTCGGCCGGTCGCCCGCTGTCCGCGAGCACGCTGAAGCGATCATGGAAAACCCCGCCGCCGGCGAGAGGGAATTCGGCGAGGCGTTGCTTGCCTCGGACATCGAAGACGCGAGTGAGGAATTCAAGCACTGGCTGGAGGTCGGGAGCCAGCGCTTCGGGATGAAAGGAATCTTCGGAGTGATGGTTGGGAGAATGTGGATCGTGAAGGGGAAGGCCGCCAAGGCGCTTGAACTGTTCGAGGGAGGCGAGGAACCGGCCGCTTTGGACTGGCTGGCGAAGCGCGAGAGAACCGCCGGAAGGATCATCGCGTTGTGGCAATTGGGCAAGGCGTCCGAGGCAGTAAGGGCGTATCGGGATGCTCTCGGGAACACCTACCTGGAGTACAACGATCCCGCGAATCTTTCCGGAACCGTCTCGTCCACGGATTGGCCTTGCCACATTCGTTGGACTGAGCCGGAACAGGCGGCACTCAACTCCGCGAGAATCGCCACCTACGGGAAATAATGGGGCGCATCCTTTCACCTCGGGAAGGAAACGAGATGCAATCGACCGATAGCCGGAAACGGGCCGGCCTCCGCCCGGAAGCGCGGATCGCGGCCAGGATCTTCACGGCGTGATTTCAGTGGGTCGGGCGTTCGGATTCGGGAAGCGCGATGGCCGTCATGGCGACGCTCTGGAAGGGGACGCGACGATCGCCTTCAGAGGGGCAATGCGCGCCGTTCCAGGTGACGAAGAGGGTTCCGCCGTCTTCGGAGAGGGCCGCGCTGAAGGTGCCGATCGGAATGTATCCCGCGTGCTTCTCCAGCGCCGGCCGGAGGAAGCAGAGGATCTTTCGGGTCCGGGACGCGGTATCGTACTGCACCACGGGGGTGCCATCGTTCTCGGCCCCGCCGTGGGCTCCGGGAATGTAGTAGAGATAGCGCCCGGT
>JAHEDC010000471.1 GCA_024641425.1 Verrucomicrobiales bacterium
TTCGTCCTCGGGCTCTTCCTCATGGCCCGACAATGGAAGCCCCTTGTTTTCCAGGTCTCGACCTTCACCGTCGCCCACACGCTCACCCTCTGGCTGGCGTCGGCCGGAGTGGTGAAGCTCGCCCCGAGTGTCGTCGAACCCCTCATTGCCGCCTCCATCGTCGTCATCGCGGTGGAGAATATCTTCCACCGGAAATACACCCACTGGCGGCTGCTCGTCGTCTTCGCTTTTGGACTCATCCACGGCCTCGGCTTCGCCGGCGTCATGTCCACGCGCCTGGGAACCAGCCATTCGCTCGTCGTCGGACTCCTCGGGATCAATATCGGGGTCGAACTGGGACAGCTCGCCGTCATCGCGCTCGCCATCGCCGCCACGTTCCCCATCCCGGACGCCCACTACCGCTCGCGGGTCGTCATCCCCGGCTCGATCCTTATCGCGCTGGCCGGGATCTGGTGGGTGCTCGATCGCACCGTCCTCTAGGGGGGAGAAAAATCAGGTCGGCTGCGCCCCACCCGTGCCGTGCGCCTGCACTTCAGCGACAAGGAATTCCATGGCGGAGGGGTTCGCGAGGAGAACGCGGGAAACCTCGCGCCGTTCGGCGGCATCCAGCTTGCCGAGGCGAAGCCGGACGAGCTGTTCCTTGAGATCGGCGGTGAGGGAAGCCGCCGAACGGCCCTCCACTTCCGGCGAAAAATTCCGGAGAAAGGCGTCAATGACTTGAAGCGTAGGGTCCATGGCAGTCGTGTGAATTTGATGTTTCCAAAGGCAGAGAAGGCAAGAAAGGGAGGATTCCCACCATCACGCGGAAGACTCGACGGACAAACTGGTCCCATATTCAGATTTCGCCAACATTTTCCCGGGCGGCGGAATCGACTCCTCTTGCCCGGCATCAGGCCCGGTAACCCTTGTTCCCCTCGATCTTGGCCCGGGCCTCGTTGATGATCGTTCCACCGCCGCCGATGTGCTCGTTGTTGAGGATCGCGTTTTTCTCGCCCGGATCGCCGGCGATGTGAATGCCGTTGCTGCGCGTGATGTTGTTCCGGATCGTGACGTTCCGGCAGGGCTGCGGGCCGCTGTTCCGGTTCGCGACCACGTAAATGTCGGCGATGTCCCCCGGCACCGAGATATCGTTCCCCTCGACGAGGAGACCATCGATGAGGCCGCATTTGTAGAGCGAAAGGTAGCTGTTCCCCTTGTTGTTTGTGAGCCGGGAGTCCCGGATGTCGGAATTGCAATGGTCCTCGTGCATGATCCCCTCGCCGTCGTTGATTCGGTAGCTTCCGTCGGAGCAAATGTTGCGGTCGACCTCGTAGTCGTTGCCGTCGATGACCCAGCGCCAGCCGCGAGCCTCGATGGCGCGGTTGTCGTTGGTCGAGGAGCCGAAAGTCGCCTGAATGCCGGTCGCGGTGGGCCGGAAAACGTCCTTCTCGAAACGGATGACGTTGTTCGAGCAGACCACGCCGTCCCCGGCAAAACCGATGCCCATGCGCCCGCTGTTATGGATCGTGTTGTCGCGGATGATCGTGCCCTTGCGGAAGCCGTAGGGATGCGACTCGGGCGTGCCATCGTCGCCGCTCCCGCCCGCGCCGCCGATGCAATAGTGGTTGATGTAAAGCCCGGGCCGGTTGTCGTAGTCGAAGACGACATCGAAGCGCACTTCCTCGCCTTTCCGGCCTTCGAGGACGTAGTCCTTCATCGTGAAATTGTCCTGCCCGCTCTTCGGGAGCCGGTTGCGGGCGATGAGAAGGTTCTCCGAGGATTTCGCGTCGATGGCCGCGTGGTGGCGCGCGGTGAAGCGCTGCCACGCGGGCTGCTTCACCTTTTTCGAACCCGGCGTGTTCGGATCCGCCACCGCCGCGTTCGTAAGCTCGCAGCCGTAGATCAACCGGTTGCGTCCGCAACGGTAGCCCTCCGCCTCACCGAGATAGATGTGGCCCCGGTCGATGGCGAGATCCACCACGCCGCAGTTCGAGGCCGTCGCGGGTTCGTCGAGGACGATCCCCTTGAAGGCGGTGTCGATCGGAGTGCCCTCGCCCTTGAAGGTCGGCTCGTACTTGGGAAAGACAATCTTTGGAAGGCGGCGCGAATAATCCTCATCGTGCGCCGAGTCCTTCCTGAGGGCTCCCCGTAGGATGATCCCGTCGCCCAGGCGAATGGAATCCTCGAAGGGATACGCGCCTTCCGGAAACAGCACCACACCGCCGCCCTTCTCAGCGAGCATCGCCTGGGCCTTCTTCAGCCGGGCATCCCAGTATTTTCCGCCTCCCTCGATGGCCGAAATATCGATCACCTGCTGCCACTTCAGCGACGCGATCCACGGTGCGTCCGGAGCCCAGACGGGACGCAGATTCTCGGCAAGAGCCGGCTGGCGTGGGAAAGCCCATGCTCCCGCGGCGAGGGCGGAGGTCTGGAGGAACTGGCGGCGCCGGATCGATTTCATACCCGCGAGAATGCCAGAATTCCCTTGCGGTCGAAAGGAAAAAACCCGCGTCGCTGGAAGCGGGATGACGTTATCAGAGTCCTCCGATGTTCCTTGTCTCCCACGCGCTCTCGCCAGCGCTCACGGTCGTCCCGGCGGGCGGAGTGGCGCCTTGCCGGGTCTGTTGAGCCCGCCCGTCACGTTTGTCGATCAATAGGGCGTCAGGTAAACTGGAGAAACCCGCGGGCTGCCATCGTCCCGCACCCCCTCGACCAGGACGTTCTTCCCGTCGGGCGTTTCATGCATCGACGTGGATTCACAGCCGGAAAGCGCCAGGAACGCAATTCCGAAACCAAAGAGAGAGACAATGAGGCGGAGGCTTTTCATGGATGGAAACCTGAACCCTCGCCGAAACGGCGTCAATAGGGGAATGGGGTTCGATCCAGTCAGATATCCAGGGCGCGGGATCGCGCCGCAAGCTCCCGGAAACCGCCGATCGCGGATACCGTCCGGGACGAACGCAATCCGGGGAGTCGCCAGTCGACGACGGCACAAACGGAAAGGGGCACGGCCCCATTTCACGCCACCTCGGGAAATCGGGACAAAGTTTTTACAATTATCTGACAATTCCATCGCCAGTGGGTCTAAGTTTCGTCCGGTTGGTGCGTCCTTTTTCTATGGCGCAGGCCAGAATTTTGTAAACCACCGAGACCCTAGGAGCCAGAACATGAAAATCCCCGTCCCGTCCCTTCGCCCGTCGTTTTCACGTCGCGCCGCCGGTATCCTTGCCGTCGGCGTTCTGCTTTCCGGAATCGGTCTTTCCCGCGCGACGCTCGCCGAGGGCGAGCAGGCGATGCAGGCGCGGGAGTTTTCGAAAGCGGTCGAATTGCTGGCGGCGGAGCCGGGCGACTACGCGGCCTATCTCGGAGCCTCGGCCCGCTACCAGTTGAAGGATTACGCGGGCGCGGAAACGGCGGCGGCGGCGTTGCGGGCCGCCTTTCCGGCGTCGCCCTGGGAAAAGAAGGCGCTCTACCTCCAGGCGCTCGCGCTCGTCTCACAGAACAAGCACCAGGAGGCCGAAGCCATCTACGCGGCGGAGGCGGCGCGGATCTTCTCCGGCGAGAGGAAGCAGGGGATCGCCCGGCTCTTGATCCGCTTCGCCGACGATCTCTCCACCGAGCCGAAGCCCGGCGATCTCGACGCCCTGCCCGCCGACCACGCGAAGGCGCTGGAGCTTTACCGGCAAGTGCTGGCGTTGGAAATCGAGCGTCCGCTCCGGGATGAAATCAGCTTCAAGGCAGCGGTGGCGCAGCAGAAGCTCGGCTCGCACGCCGAGGCGGCGACGGCGTTTCAGGAATACCTCGCCGCCTTCGATCCGACATGGGCCGGCGCGGTCGGGAGCGCGGAACGCTTCCGGGGAGCCCTGCGCGAGAATGCGGTCGCCGCCGGTAAATTCCGGCTCCAGGCACGCTACGAACTGGTCGTCGAGCAGAACCTCCTGGGCCAATTCGACGCCGCGCGCCAGAACGCGGTCGATCTTGTCGCCCTCCTGGAGAAGGAATCCCCGGATGACAGCACCGCCCTCGCCGACGCGCGGGTGCAGTGGGTGGCCAGCTACGACCAGGAGCCGAACATCGACCAACGCGTCGAGGCCATCCGCGACTTCCTCGCCGCCCACCCCGGCCACCAGCGCGCGCCCGGCTTTGCGAAGCAGATCGGTGCGCTTTACGACGGCGCGGGCCGACCCGATGAGGCGGTAGTCGCCTACGAGGAATTCATCGCGGGCAAAAGCTACACCTTCGAGGCCAACGACGCGTCCTCGACCCCGGACCCACAGACCGGCATCTCGCCCGCCGAAGCGCTCCAGATCGAGAAGCAGCGCGCGCTTTACCAGATCGGCGCCATCCGCTTCAACCAGAAGAAATACGACGACGCCATCGCGGTCTGGGCGCAATACGTTAACCGTCACCCTAATGGCGCGGAATGGGCGGCCTCGCAGAACGGGATCATCAATGCCGAGTTCCAGCTCTGCCTCGACGCCGTGGCCGACAAGGACGAGCCGCTCGCCCGCCAGCGCTTCGACGCGTTCCTCGCCAAATACCCGCTCGACGACCGCGCGCGCCAGATCCTCTTCACCCTCGGACAGATCCACTTCGCGAAGGCGGAGGAACTGGAGAAGGCGACCCCGCCCGACCAGGCGGCGGCGGAGGCGCGCTACCGGCAGGCGATCGAGGAATGGTCGAAGCTGACCCGCAAGTATCCGAATACCGAGGAAGCCTCGCTCGCCCTCTACCGTACCGGTATCGTCCAAAGCGAGAAGTTCGGCCAACTCGAGGACGCCCTCGCCACCTTCAAGCGCCTCAAGTGGGGCTCGTGGGCCGGGCCCGCGCAAGGACGCGTCACCCTTCTTAGCGAGCAGTCGCTCGGCGTCGCCACCGCGCGCACTTTCCGCACCAACGAAACGGCACAGATCAAGGTAACTTCCCGTAACATCGAGAAACTCAAGCTCAGCCAATATTCGCTCAACATCGAGAGTTACTTCCGCAAGACCCACGAGCTGGGACGGATCGAGCATCTCGACATCGATCTCATCCAGCCGGACAAGACGTGGGAGGTTACTCTGGATAACTACGCGAAATACCGTCCGCTCGAG
>JAHEDC010000472.1 GCA_024641425.1 Verrucomicrobiales bacterium
AATCGCCCACACTCGCGCTCGCGGGGGGCCGCCGCGCCCCTTGCGCTTCCCAACTCTTCCCGATCCCATGAAAACCGCCTTCGCCCGACTTCCCTCCCTCCGCCTCGCCCTGCTCGCGATCGCCTGCCTTTTTCCACTGGCGCTTGCGCCCGCCGAGGCCAGCCACCCGAACATCCTCTGGATCACCAGTGAGGACAACGGACCTGAGTTGGGCTGCTATGGAGATGCCTACGCGACCACGCCGCACATCGACGCCCTCGCCGCGCGCGGGCTCCGCTATCAGAACGCGTGGTCAACTGCCCCCGTCTGTGCGCCCGCCCGCACGACCCTCATTTCCGGACTTTATCCGCCTTGCACCGGTTCCGAGCACATGCGCTCGATGGCCCCGCTTCCCCAGCGTTTCCATTTTTATCCCGAGTATCTCCGCAAACAAGGCTATTACTGCATCAATCCGGCGAAGACCGATTACAATCTTTCCACCGCGGAGAAGGAATGGGATCCGAACGTCCCCATGAAGGTGCTCGCGGAAAAATCGGCGGCAGGCACGCCCTTCATGGCGGTCTACAATTTCACGGTCAGCCATGAGAGCCAGATCCGGACGCGCCCGCACAAGCAGGTGCATGATCCGGCGAAGGCCCCGCTGCCCCCCTACCATCCCGACACGCCCGAGGTGCGGCAGGACTGGGCGCAATACTATGACAAGGTGAGCGAAATGGACGCGCAGGTCGGGGCCAAACTCCGCGAGTTGGAGGACGCGGGACTGGCGGACAACACGATCATCTTCTACTACGGCGATCACGGTTCGGGCATGCCGCGCAGCAAACGCTATCCCTACAATTCCGGCCTCCGCGTTCCGCTTGTCATCCATGTCCCGGAGAAATTCAAGCAACTCGCCCCCGCGGACTACGCCCCGGGCGGCGAGACCGACCGGCTGGTCGGCTTCATCGATTTCGCGCCCACCCTGGTGAGCATCGCGGGCGCTGAACCGCCCGCGCATTTCCAGGGCCATGCCTTCATGGGCGCGCACGCCGCGCCGGATCAGGAGTATATCTTCGGCTTCCGGGGACGCATGGACGAGCGCTACGACCTCATCCGCACGGTGCGGGACAAGCGTTTCCAATACCTCCGCAATTTCATGCCGCACAAGCTCTACGGCCAGCACGTCGGCTACATGTTCCAGACCCCCACCACCCGCGTCTGGAATCAGCTCTTCCTCGACGGAAAGCTCGATGAATCCCAGAGTGCCTTCTGGAAAACAAAGGCACCGGAGGAACTCTACGACCTCGAGACCGATCCCCACGAGATCCACAACCTCGCCGAATCTCCCGAACACCGGGAAACCCTGGTCCGACTCCGCGCCGCCCTGCATGCGCAGATGCTTGCCATCCGCGATGTCGGCCTTCTCCCCGAGGGCGAAATCCACGGTCGCTCCGTCGGAAGCACTCCCTACGACATGGGGCACGATCCGCAGAAGTACCCGCTGGAGGACATCCTCGCCACCGCCGAAGACGCCGCCTCGCTTAAAGTCGATGCCATGGCCGGTCTCGCGGAGAAACTGACGGGAGCCAAGGACGATGCCGTCCGCTACTGGGCCGCGATGGGCATCCTCATGCGTGGCAAGGAGGCCGTGGCCGGAAACGCCGGGATCCTGCGCAAGGCCCTCGAAGACAGCGCGCCCTACGTGCGCGTCGTCGCCGCCGAAGCGCTCGGCACTTACGGAAGCGAAGCCGATGTCGCTGCGGCCCTGAAGGTTCTGGGCGAACTCGCTCCCCCGGTCGGTGGCCCCCTGAACAACGGCTTCCTCTCCATCGCCGCCCTGAATGCCATCGATGCCCTGGGCCCGAAGGCCGACTCGTTGAAGGCGCTCGTCGTCTCCATGCCGAATGCCGATCCCAAGGTGCCGAACCGCTCCCGCGAATATCCGAAACGCCTCATCGAAACCATCGCGCCCAAGGGGGGAGCCGCGGAAGGCAAAAAAGCCCAGCGCCAGAAAGACAAGGCGAAGAAGAAGGCGGGCGAGTGATCCTCACCCCATCGCGAGCCTCCTCCTGAGTTCGGACACCAGATCCTCCGGCGCACCGGCCACATCGAGGACGATGGCGTCGTTCGGTTCCTCCAGGGCGTCGAGTTGACTCTCAAGCAGGCTCGCCGGCATGTAGTGGCCGACCCGCCCGTCCATGCGCTCCCGCAGTAACTTGGGATTTCCCTTCAGATAAACGAAAACCGTCTCTCCCGGGGAATCATCTCCCCTGAGCACGGCCCGGTAGCGTTCCTTCAACGCCGAGCACGAAAGGCAGACGACCTCCGATTCCGCGCGCTTCCCGACGATGGCCTCCCGAAGCCTCGCCAGCCAACCCGCACGATCCTCGTCGTTCAATGCCTGTCCCGAGCGCATCTTCTCCACCATTTCCGGCGTGTGGAAGCGGTCGCCTTCAAGGAACACGCCGCCGCAAGCCTCGGCGAACAATTGTCCGACCGTACTTTTTCCACAGCCGCAAACGCCCATGAAGATCACTGTCATTAGGGCGCAAGTTTCCGCGTGGCCGCCGGTTTGTCTACCCTCGCTCCTCGAAGCGGAAAAAGAAAACGGCGTAGGTCGAAGTTTCCAACTCATCGAGGGACATCCGCCGTTCCCTGGCACTCTCGCCCCAGGGCTCGGAGTAGATGGCCTCACCCCGGTCAAGGTTGATTCCGGTGACAACGGAGCCGTGCGAGGGAAGGCTTTTCTTCTCCCGCCGGGGCCAGACCGAGGATTTCGAAACCGGCACTCTTGCGTCGGGGTTCTCGGCAAGGCGAACTCCGAGGGCGGCATGGGCATCCTCGCGTTCCTTCGTGACGCGCCGCCACACGATGACGGGAAGGCCGGCCTCCAGCGACTTCAGCACGCGCTTCGCATCGAAGCGGGACGAAACTTTCACCTCCATTCCGGCTTCCTCGCCGACGGCGTGATAAAGATCGAGCACCAGGCTACCCCGGGCGCTCCCCGTGTTCCTGAACCGGGCCGCCGCCGCGAGTTCATCGGGCGTGATTTCCAGCCCCAGGTAGCGCGACACCATGGCCAGGGCGTGGATGCCGCAGAAGGGCGTATTCCCCTGATCGACCACCGGAATGCCGCCCAGCAGCACGTCACCGCGCTCGTTTTCGCGGCGGCGGGACGCGAGGGCGGCCACCCGTTCCTCCCGGCCAAGTTTCGCGACTTCGGGAGCGAGGTACCCCTCGGGCTTCCGATCGGAGGTCCGGGTGAGCCGAAGTCCGACCGAGTGCCCGTCGCGGGCGGCGAGCCGAAGGGTGAAGTCTTCCCAGCGGTAGTCGAAATAGGTCGCCCGCAGGAGATCGGTGCGACCCACCGTGACAGGCACCGGTCTTTCGCATCCCTCGCCAAGGCGCTTCGCGAGATCGGACGACAGCTTCCGGAAGAGCGCGTCGAATTCCGCCCTCCGCGCCTCGCCCGCTTCGCGATCCTGGTGGGATTTCTCACCGCCGAGCTTGAAGCGGAAAAAGGTGCCCGCGTCGAGATAGGTGATCTCCACCCTTTCAATCTTCCCGCCCGAGCGCGTCGCCGTCACCGAATCCGGCACCGCGCCGAAGAGCACCGGATTCGCGGTCATGCGCCGTGTGCCGCCGTTCCCGGTCTCTTCCCAGGGGCCCGGCAAGTCCCCGCTCACCCACAAGCCGGAATCCAGAAACTCCCGGGTGAGATTCGCCCCGAAACGCGGGGTCGCCGGAATGACCGGACCGAAGAACCCGTTCCCGAAGAAACTCTGGGGTATGGCCAGGGCGGGCGCGACCATTCCCATCGCGCAGAGGATCGATGCCGCAATTCTCATACGCACAAGTTATGCCGAACCGGCATTCCCTGTCGACTATTCCTTCACCGAAAATGTGCGCCGGATGTCGCGCAATTCCTTCCACGTCGGATCCGCGGCACTTGGAATTCTCGGGGAGGCGCAGACGAAAAGGTAGTTCCGCGTGGTCTTCGGGTCACTCCACGCCTGCAGCTCGAAATGCAGCACCTGGGGCTTCGCGGTGACAAAGGGCTCGATCCAGCCGAGCTTCCCGGAATACCGCGTGAACGCCTCGGGCGCGTCCTTCGCCGCCTCCGCCTTCTTTATCTCGAAGGCAAACTTCGCCGTGTCCGCTTCCACGTCCTTTCCCGCGAGCACGCTTTTGGCAAGGCCGCGGTAGTAGGCGAGCATTTCATCACGGATCACTTCGCCGGTCAGCTTCTGCTCCCCGGAGACCGAGAAGACGAAGACATAGGTGAAGAACGAGGCCGATCCGCTCTCGAACATTCCCGGAGCGAAACGGATTTCCTCGATCCCCTTCAGTTTCATCTCCGGCGCGAAAGAAGCGGGAAGGGCGATGACCTCGCCTTTCCACTCCGTCTTGAACGAGAGCTTCTCCGGGACCGGCTTCGTTTCCTCCAGAGCCGGGGCGGGCGCGGCGAGAAGGCCGGCGGCGAGAGCGGTAGCGAGGGCTTTCATGCGGTCAGCGTAGCGGGTGGAAGAGGGGAAACAAGCCTTACTTACCTCCCTACGGCGAACAGATGCCGACTCCCGCGGAGATACATCACGCCATCGGAGAGTGCCGGTGTCGCCATCAGCGGCTCGCCGACCGCACGCGTACCGAGAAGCTTCATCGCGGCGCCGGCCTCGACGACGAAGACCAGCCCATCCTCGCCCGCGAGGTAGATTCTCCCGTCGGCGGCCACCGGGGAGGCGCTGAAGCCGTGGGCGCGGTGCGGGATGCGCTCGTGATAATGTTCCTCCCCGGAATGAAGATCGTAGCAGCCCAGCAGGCCGGCATTCTCAAGGACGTAGACCTTGCCCCGGTAAATGAGCGGCGTTGGCATGTAGCCGCCACGCCGGGTGCGGCTCCAGGCAATCCGCGCGTTCCGCGTTTCATTCCCTTCCAGCGAGATGTCTCCCGTGCCCCCCGGACGGATGGCGAAGATCGGCCGCTCCGGCGCGCGCCCGCTGGCGACGATGATGAGACCGTCCGCGAAGACCGGCGTCGGCGCGGTGATCTTCGAACTGCCACCGAGACGCCAGAGTTCCTTGCCGTT